>JALSPH010000056.1 GCA_026986055.1 Campylobacterales bacterium | reverse complement strand
GGTTCGGTTCGTTAAGGCCCATCGTGAAGTTTTCGGTATCTATGTTGCTTAGAAAATCCAAAAGATAACGACTGTTCACCGCAAGGACGAACTTCTCTTCAAACCCGGTATCTACCGAGATTTCAGTTTGTGCTTCCGAGTTTTCGTCTCCAAGGCTTTTGAAGACTATGGAGTTTGGCTCGAAAGTCATCTTTATCTCCTGAGAGATGGTGGTTATCTGTTTTATCGCCTCTATGATTTTGCTCTTTGGTAGTGTCAAAGAGTATTTGACACTCTTTGGAATTATACGCTCGTAATCGGGATATTTACCGTTTATCAGTCTTGTAAAGAAGTAGTACCCCGGAGCCGTTATGATAAGGTTCGTTTCGTCGTAGTGGATCTCTATCTGATCGAAAAAGAGTTTTTGGATCTCGATTATCGCCTTTTTTGGGATAATCATGGAGAGTGTCGTTCCGCTGCTGTTTTCTATCTTTCCTATAGCGAGTCTTCTTGTGTCTGTACCTACTATGTCTATCTCGTTCTCTTTGATATTGAGCAGTGCACCGTTTAGCTCATATTTCGGGTTGTTGGTGTCGATTGCGGGAGATACCTTTTTGAACATTTGAATCAGCTGCATGGAGTCGAGCTCTATGGATGGAAGATCGTCCACTTGAGGGAAAGATGGAAATTCCTGAGCATTGAACATCGGCAGTTTGAATCTGGAGTTTTCCTGCTTTATATGAAGCGTATCTTCCAAAGACTCCAAAATTATGTCGCCCTCTTTGAGTATCCGTACGATGTCGAGGAGTTTCTTTCCGTTTGCTGTAGCTTTGCCTTCAAGTTGTACGCTTACATGTTCCGTATCTATAGTCAGACCGATCTCTTGGTCGGTAGCTTTGGCAGTAAGACCTTTGTCGCTTGCGATAAGAAGTATGTGCGACGTTATCTGGGAGGTATCTTTCTTCTCCAGAAAAGGTTGAAGGTTGATAAGCAGAGATTCTAGCGTGCTCTTGGCTACAGCAAGTCTCATCGGTACTCCTTTATTTTTTAATTATTTTAGTAGCAGTAGTCGTTTGCCGTGTTTTTGTGAAAAGAGGCTCTGCGCTGCGATTTTGCGGCGTTTTGAAAAAGTTGCATAGATAGAGATCTGTTCACCTTTTTTCACTGGTATCTATTATATCTTTTTTTACCGTTAAAATAAATAGAATCGCCACATCTTAGGGCTTTTCACCATCCGAGCCTATAGATGTGATCTTATGGCTCAGCTCTTCGATTTTCGCTTTGAAGGTTTCATCTTTGTCTATTATCTCGTTGATCTTTTTCATCGCATGGCTCACTGCGGTATGGTCTCTCATGCCGAAATATTGGGCAAGGCTAGGCATGGAGTTTGGTGTTAGAGAGCGGGCCAGGTAGATGACTATGCGCCTTGCGGCAACTATGTTTTTGCTTCTGCTTTTGCTTTTGATTTCGCTCGGTTTGACATTGAGCTCTTTTGAGACCACCTTTACGATATCGTCTATCGTGATATTTTCGGTTCTCTCTTTGAGTTGGTTTTTAACGACGTTTTTGGCAAATTCGAGCGTAATGTTCTGGTTCATCATATTTGCAAATGCGTTGAGCTGGATGATGATTCCCTCGATCTCTCTTATATTGTTTCCCATATTTGCAGCTATGTAATTTACTATATCGTTATCTAGGTGAATACCGTTGAGTTCGCACTTCTTCTTTATAATGGCGATCTTCGTCTCAAGCTCCGGCGGCTGTATATCCACTATGAGACCCCACTCGAAGCGGCTTCTCAAACGCTCTTCGAGACCTGCAATCTTCTTGGGGTGCTGATCCGAAGTCATGACTATCTGCTTGCCTGCTCCGTGGAGTTCGTTGAATGTATGAAAGAGCTCCTTTTGGGTCTCCTCTTTTCTGCTTAGAAACTGTATATCGTCGAGCAGCAGTATGTCGCAGCTTCTGTACTTGTCTCTGAACCTGTCCATAGTATGGTTTCTTAGATGGTGGGTGAACTGGTTCATGAACTGCTCCAAGGATGTGAATATAACCTGTTTTCCCCTCGAGAGGTTGAAATTTCCTATGGCGTGCAGCAGGTGAGTCTTTCCAAGCCCGGCCCCGCCATATATAAAAAGCGGGTTGTACTGCTCTCCCGGTTTCTCAGCCACCCTTAAAGCGGCGGTATATGCAAACTGATTCGAGCTTCCGACGACAAAACTTTCGAATGTGTAGGATGGGTTTAAAATGGTACTCTTTGAACTGCTTTTAGTCTGGGTCGTTTCGAACAATTCACCCTGCTTTGGCGAAGGAGTACTTTTACTCTTCCTTTTTACCTCTACGACGACTTTCGGTTTCACACCGGTTTTTAGCTCGAAAAGGTGTGAGAGCTTTTGGGAATACCTCGTACCGACCCATCTTGCTATGATCGGATTTGGTGCGTAAAATACCGCAATATCGGACCTAGAAGCCTCTTCGTCGTACCGAAGCTGCTTTATGTAGCGCTCATATTCGATCTGAGGAATCTCCTGCTTCAAGAGTTTCAAAATCTGATTTCCTAACATCTTTCAACCTGTGAATAAAGTATGTGAATATTTTATCTCAAATTCGTTAAAATGAGGTTACAAAAGTGTGAAAAGTAGATTATTCACACTGTGAATAACAAGGTGAAAAGTGAATATTTTAGGAATTGACCCAGGAAGTAGAAATTGCGGTTACGCTATCGTGAAAAAAGAGGGGCGTTCCGTTACGCTTGTCGAAGCGGGACTTATAAAGATAAAAGAGAGAACCCTTCAACACCAGATAGTGGAGTTGGTAGAGGGACTTGACCTGGTTTTGAAAAACAATGTCGTAGATGAGGTTGCCATAGAAGATATCTTCTACGCTTTCAACCCCAAAACGGTGCTCAAACTTGCACAATTCAGAGGGGCATTGAGCCTTAAAATTTTACAAGAGGTAGGGAATTTCGCAGAGTACACCCCGCTGCAGGTAAAAAAGGCACTCACCGGAAACGGTAAAGCTGCAAAAGAGCAGGTCGCTTTCATGGTAAAGAGAGTTCTTAAAATCAACAGAGAGATAAAACCTCTCGACATAACGGACGCTATGGCGGTGGCTATCACCCATGCGCAAAGAGTGCGTAGTGTGTAAACGGTGAAATTGACCGGACGTAGCTAGTGTAACTTACCGATTTTTACTCCTGCCAAAAAAGTATCAGGCATCATTACGGCCACCTTCGACCGTTTAAACCCTTTCGTATCTCTTGAGACGATTATATCTACCGAATTTTTTTCCGCGGCCGTATATATAACACTATCCTCATAATCGGTACCATTATTTGCAGATGCTTTTAGCAAGATATCTTTATCTACGGGAGTAATCTCAAATAACTCCAAAAGATCTTCGATCACTCTGTTCGCTTCATCGCGTCCATTCTGTTTGCCTATAAGATAGTGTAACGTCACGATAGAGGTAGCGGACAAGAATCCCTCTATTATCCTATTTTCGACCATCAAAAATATCTCTTTTGCACTTTGGAGAAACGGTTCTCGTGCCAACAGCAAATCTAAAACAATATTTGTATCTAAAAGTACCCTCATAAATATTTCTCTTCCAAATGTCTGTAATAGTCCTTTTCATCCAACTCACTATCTGCAAGCCTACCTGTAAGTCTGTTTGTTATAGTCTCTTTTCTATATGAAAGATCACTCTTTTTATCCTGTTGCAAAAGAGCGATAAAGAATGTATTGACCAATTTGGAAACGGAACTATTATGTTCTTTGGCGTAGGCTTTGATCTCTTCTATAAGCTTTTTGTCAGAATATAGTGTAATTTTTGATTGCACATCCGCTCCTTAGTCGTATATTTTTTCATATATGATACGACAAAAAAGATAGCGTGTCAAATTATTGGATTTCAATGTAGTTCCACGTGAACAACCCACAAATCCCATAAAACAGGGGCTACAAAGCACTTTTATGCTATTCTAATATACATAAAAGCACATAGTGCACAACAAAAACCTTGCAGTTTCGGAGTGAAAAATGGTCCAAGAATCCAAAGCTCCTGTAAATCTTTTTGACACCCACAAGCAGCTACGGGATATTATCGATGCCAACCATCCCCGGTAAAACTTGCTGATTCTATCGATTGGGAGAGTATCGAGGAGGAACTCAAAGAGGCTTATCCTTCAAACACAGGTCATCCCAATA
>JALSPH010000055.1 GCA_026986055.1 Campylobacterales bacterium | reverse complement strand
CTGCTCGAACAACTACGGCCCCAAACAGCACGACGAAAAGCTTATCCCTACCATCATTCGAAACGCATTGGCGGGCAACCCTATCCCCATCTACGGCGACGGCAAGAATATCCGCGACTGGCTCTACGTGCTCGACCACTGCAAGGGCATCGATCTGGTTTTTCATCAGGGAAAAATGGGGGAGACCTACAACATTGGAGGCAAAAATGAAAGAACGAATCTTAAAATAGTCGATACAGTCTGCAATATTCTTGACAAACTCTATCCCATCACTTCCAATACACGAATAACCAATAACCAATTCACATCCTATAGGGATTTGGTCACGTTTGTAGAAGACAGAGCTGGTCATGACAGACGTTATGCAATAGATGCTACAAAGCTTGAAAAAGAGCTTGGTTGGAAAGCGGACGAAAACTTTGATTCTGGGATTCTTAAAACTATAGAGTGGTATTTAATAAAATATGACAATCAGCCTATCATTAAAAAATAATACAATATAATGTCCTTGAAATCACTAAACCACACCGTACTATACTTTTTAACTAGAATAATTAGTGGCTCAATAGGATTGATGAGTATATATGTCTTAACAAGAATTCTATCGACTGACGAGTACGGAAACTTTACTCTTCTTATTGCCATTGTGACTTTTACTTCCGGTGTAAGCTTCCAGTGGTTAAGTATCTCTACTTCTCGATTGATTTTGGAGTATAAAAGAAATTTATATTCTTTTGTCAAAGCATCAGCTTTTCTTTTCTTTCTCAGCAGTATTGTAGCACTATGCATCATTTATATGTCTACATACATTTATCCTCAAATTACTAAAAATTATTTCTTTATACTCCTTTTGGTTTCCATATTTTTGGGATTGTACAATTTGTTAATACAGCTTGCAAACATTGTTCAAAGACCTTTATTGTATGGTAGTTTAAGTTCTTCAAGAGCAATTTTTTCACTGATTTTCTCTATTATATTTGTTATTTTGTTTGACTTTCATACATTTGGGGCACTAATAGGCTTTGGCATGGGTTTTTTAATATCGATTTTACTTTTTTTATTTTATTTCAAATGGAAAATAAGAGATCTTTTTCTTCAAAGAAGTATATTGAATACCAAGCCTGATATGCAACTTGCTGTTACACTATTTAAATATGGTGTTCCCTTGACATTTACTTATCTTTCCATTATGCTTATCAATGTATCCGACAGATTTATGTTGGCAAAGATGAGTACTTCTGTTGAACTATCGTCATATTCAGTAGCGTATGATTTAGCACAACAAACAATCGGACTTTTAATGAATATACTATTCTTGGCATATTTTCCAAAAATCATACAAGCCCAGACAAAAGGCTCGGATACACAACTAAATAACCTTATGAAACAGTTGGGTATTTTTATGTTTGCTATTGCTATCTTAATTAACTTAATCTTCATTAATGCATCAGAAGGTATATCGAACATTATGTTTGGTGGAGGGTTAAATCATCTGGCATCTATACTATTGCCAGTCATTTCAGTTGGAATGACAATTGGATTTTATAAAAATTATTATTTAGATGTAAGTTTTCAAGTAATGAAAAGAACGGATATGCAATTATTTATTACAATGGCTATGGCAATCATTAATATTGTATTAAATTTAGTACTTATACCGGCGTATGGTGCCGAGGGCGCATCTATTGCAACATTAATTGCTTTTGGCATAGGGGCAGTGATGAGTTCAATATATAGCAAAAAGATTATGAGGATGCCTACTTTTATTTCCTATGATATACTAAAAATTATATGTTCGGCTTTTTTTGTAGATGTTATTTCGTACTACTTTAATTTTACATACAAAAACATATCTGGTACATTACAGCATCTTATTATATTAACTTGCATATACGTTGGTTTACTTTTTATATGTAATGTGGCGGATTTACAAAAAAAGATTTTTATTTTGAAGGGAAGTTGATCAAATATGAAAACTTTTTTTCTTTATTGTTTAATTTTTCTTGGTATTTTTCTTCCTTCAAGTATTAATTCGATTTATATAGGGGTCACTTATAATATTGTTAGTTTTATTTTTGCAATACTCATCTTGTTTATATCGATGCGACGGCTAAACCCTATAAAGGGCTTGTTAGTTATATTTATATTATTATTTTTAATAATAAATACTTTGTTGACAACCTCAACTCAATTTCAACCGGGTACTCTTTTGACCATTCTTCCTCTTTTGTTTTTTTTCAGCATTGATTTAAAACATATAGACATGCGTTTGCTTATGACATTTTTGAATTGTTTATCTATAGCTTTATTCCTTTTAGGTGCGGGAGTCATATTGAGTATCCCAGCGGTAGATAGTTTTTTAGGCCAATATTATGTTGGATCATTTGCAGATTTGTACAATTATATGTTAGGTGCTAATAGTCCTGTTGGGCCTTTTGGGTCACACAGCATTGCTGCATTTATCTACTTCTTGTTTTTTATTATCTATTATATTTCTTGGTTGCATTTCAGGAAAGTACAATATTTGATATTTTCTATTCTTTTTCTCGTATTGATTTTTGCATTGAAATCATTCAGTGCTTTATTCTTTATCATTTTTGCTTTTTTAACAATATTAAATACAAAATTTCTTTTACATAAAATAGATATTTCTTTTATTTTTTTTAACATAGTTATAACAGTTACGCTATATACATTATTGAGTGGTTTCATTGATATCCCTGCATTGTTGGCAGGAAATGAAAGCAATGGATTTTTGGCACGTTACGGCAAAAACGGTGTGTTGACATATGATATTCATTATTTGAAAGATAATTTGTTCATGGGTGATGGGATTGGATATAACGATAATTTACATTATACGGACTCAGGATATATACGAGCATTATTGACCTATGGGATAACTGGAGCAATTATTTTTTATATTGTATTTGCAAGGGTAATACTCAAGAAAAACTATACATATTTATTTATCATTTTTTTTGCTTGTTTGTTTTTTGAAATTGGGTATGATATATTTTTCTATAATAGATATATTTTCATATTGATACTCATAAGTTTATTTATAGAAAATATTAATTTTTCCATAAGGAATATTGAAAAATGAAGAAATTAAAAATATTAGCTATAGGTCAAGGTTGTTACGTTCCTTCATATAAATTTAGATTGGAAGAAGTAAAAAAGGATTTTATCAACAAAAATATTGATTATAAAGCTATGTGTTTTTCAATAAGTTCTTATCCTCCTCAGGGGATAGTCAATCGGTTGTGGTGGATAATAAAAATTTTTGTAAATCGTTATCCTGTTATCAGGTTACAAAAAAAGACAGACATCCTTATTTTACAAAGAGAAATGATTTCCACATTATATACTTTGGAAAGGTTTCTTTCAAAGCCTTTCATTTTTGATATTGATGATGCCATTCATTTGAATCAAAGGTTTAACGCCATTAACAAGATTGCAGTTAAAGCAAAAGCCATTGTGGTTTGCAATCGATACTTGGCAGACTATTATAAAAACTATAATAAAAATGTATATGTTATTCCTACTCCGGTGAATACGAAAAAATACAAACCGAAATACCAATTATCAATCAATTCAGATACTATTGTTATTGGATGGATCGGGACAAGTTCAAACTTTGTATCCCTTAGACTGATTGAGGAAGCGTTAGCTACGATACTTAAAAAACATCCTAATGTGGTACTCAAAGTTGTTTCCGATAAAGATCCGAAGTTTTCCAAAATCGATCCAAAACAATATATTTTTAAACAATGGTCGGCAAAAGAGGATGCAGAAGATATTCAAAGTTTTGATATTGGTATAATGCCTCTTATAAACAATGAGCATAGTAGAGGGAAATGTGCTTTTAAAATGCTTCAATATATGGCTTGTGGTATTCCTGTCGTCAGTACATGCCTTCCGATGAATCAACAGATACTTAGTATAAGGGAGTCAGGTTTTTGTGTTGATGGTTATGATAGTCAATGGGTGAAATCGTTGGACTATTTAATCCATAATTCTGAAGAGAGAAGAATTTTAGGGGAAAATGGACGAAAAGTTGTAGAATCACAATTTTCGTCAGAGATATATGTCCAAAAGTATATTGACATTTTTTCAAAGATAGAAAAGGGTATTATATAATTATGTGTGGAATCTATGGAGTTAATCATAAACAGTCGGAACAAAAAATAAGAAGAGTTTTATCGACGATTGGCTTTCGAGGTCCGGATTTTTCCGGTATTCGTATTGCCGATAGATATTCATTTGGACATAATCGTCTGGCTATTATAGATTTGGAAGAGAGATCTAACCAACCGTTGGAAGATGACGCTTACACAATAGTTTTCAATGGAGAGATTTATAACTATATTGAGATTCGTGATGTGCTTTTAAAAAAAGGCTATCGATTTGCGACGGACTCGGATACCGAGGTAATTATCAAGGCATATAGGGAATATGGTCAAGAGTGTGTGACATATTTTAACGGTATGTTCGCTTTTGTTATTTATGATCCTAAAAAAAATATTTTCTTTGGAGCTAGAGATAGGTTGGGCAAGAAACCATTTTATTACTACAAAAAAAATGAAATGTTCGAATTCGCCTCTCAACTCAAACAGCTCTCAGAAGGAAAAAGGCTTAAAATAGACAAAAAGAGTGAAAAGCTCTATTTCCGTTACGGTTATATACCTGAGCCATACACGATCTATAAAGATGTGTTTAAGCTTGAAGCAGGATATAGTTTCATTTATGATCTAAAAACACATAACTTTGAGAAAAAGCAGTACTGGGATATCTCAACTACGGATGAACATTTCACTACCTCTTATGATGACATAAAAAAAGCGTTAAAAGATCTACTTTTAGACTCTGTAAGGTCGCGTTTACATGCGGATGTACCGGTAGGGCTTTTTCTAAGTGGCGGAGTGGACAGCAGCTTAGTTACAGCTATTGCAGCAAGAGAGCTTGGAGAAAAGATAAATACTTTTTCCATAAAATTTTCAGACAGTGAATTTGATGAATCTAACTATGCAAAAGAGGTGGCTGAGATACTGGGCACTTCACACCATACACTCATGTGCTCACCTAATGATATGCTGGAACTTATAGAAAGTCTGCCAGAGTATTATGATGAACCATACAATGATGCCTCTTCCTTGGCGATGATGATCCTCTCCCGCGAGACTAAAAAACATGTTACGGTTGCGCTTTCAGGTGATGGTGGAGACGAACTGTTCTGGGGATATCATAGTTATATGAGAATGGCAAAAGTCAGTAAGCTTTATGCCTTGCCGAAAGTGTTTAAAACGGTTGGTGCTGCACTTCTGAAACGATCATCTAACTATAGATTGAGAAGGATTGCCGAGGGTTTAAAAATAGATACGCTTGAAGAGCTGTTTTTGTACAGTAATAGACTTTTTGACTTTGAGAAGCTCTTTAACCAAAAAAATATTCTCTGTCAAGATGAATATAAAAAATATTTGTATAGCAATAAAAGTTTCCTTGAACGAATAGCAGACTATGACATTAAAACATATATGAACGGAGACATCTTCACCAAAGTAGATAGGGCGACGATGGCGTACAGTTTAGAAGCCAGAACGCCCTTGGTTGACTATAAGGTCGTAGAATTTTCTCAAAAGATCCCATTTGAACATAAGTTTAAAAATGGAGAAGGTAAATATATACTAAAAGATATACTGTATGACTACCTCCCAAAAGAGCTGTTTGAAAGACCTAAGAGTGGATTTACTGTTCCTCTTAAAAACTGGTTTAGAAATGAACTAAAAACCTATGTGTATGAGACCCTTTCAAGGGAAAACTTGGCAAAGATAGATGATATTAATATTGAATATGTGAATCAACTGATTGATAACCATATGAATGGCAGTGAAAATAACTATCATCAAATATGGACACTTATCTCCTATTTAAAGTGGAGAGAAAAGTATGTCACAGACTAGACATGTCCTATTTCTTACCGCTACCATGCAGAAAGGTGGTGCAGAAAGGGTCATCTCCTTGCTTTTAAAAGAATTGAGCAAAAAAGAGAACATAAAACTTCACCTCATACTTATGGAAAATGGCATTGATTATAATCTACCTTCAGCTGTCACTCCGATTATTTTATCCAAAACAAATAAAAATGGTATTCGAAAATTATTAGAACTTCCTTGGATAGCATGGAAACTTTCAAAATATATAAAAAAACATAATATTAATACAGTTATATCATTCCTATACAGACCCAATTATATAAATATTTTGACTAAATTTTTTGGGACTAAACAAAAATGTATCATCAACATCAGAAGTACAACTTCAAGATACAAGAATGAAGGATTACTTGGAAAGATCAATTTATTTTTAGTCAAACTGCTATTTAACAAAGCTGACCTTATTGTCTCCAACTCCAAAGGGGTAGAAGATGATCTTAAAAATATTATGCCGATTGCGACAAAAACAAAAGTGATATACAACCCTATCGATTTGGATATGATACGACAAAAAAAGGACCATTGCCATGATATCACATTTGATTTTTACCAAGAAAAAAAATATATTATTTCAGTTGGTCGATTGATACCGCTTAAGCGAAATAAAGACTTGATAGACGCATTTTACGATTTGCAAAAAAACGACTCTTCGTTAGAATTGATTTTCCTTGGTGATGGGAATATGAGGAACGAGCTTGAAGAGTATTGTCAAAAGCTTGATATCCAAGAAAAGATACATTTTCTTGGTAATGTCGACAACCCCTTTTATTATTTATCCAAGTCAAATCTTTTTGTATTGACTTCCGAAACCGAGGGATTTCCCAATGTATTGGTCGAAGCAATGGCCTGTGGACTTCCCGTCATAGCATCCGATTGTAAAAGTGGTCCAAGAGAGATACTGGCGGACAATAAATACGGCTTGCTTTACCCTGTAGGTGATGTTGAGGCTTTACGCAAACGCATGCAACATTATCTTTATGATGAGAATGTTGACATGGAACAGATCAAAGAGACAGCAAGTGAACGCTTGAAAGATTTTGAGATTGAAAAAATTATAAAAAAATTTGAGAGTATACTGTGAAACCTAAACTTATACGAATCACCACAGTCCCAATCTCCCTTAAAATTCTCCTACAGGATCAATTAAGATTCATGAACCAATTCTTTGAAGTGATCGCTGTCTCTTCAAAAGGTAAGGAACTTGATGAAGTGGAGAACACAGAGGGAGTCCGAACCATAGAACTGGAAATGAGCAGAGAGATCACACCTTTGAAAGACCTACTGTCTCTGCTGAAAATGATACGTCTGCTGTATAAAGAAAAACCACAGATCGTACACACGCATACCCCCAAAGCGGGGATAGTCGGGATGTTGGCGGCGTGGATCACACGTGTACCGCACAGGCTCCATACTGTTGCCGGACTTCCGGTGATGGAAGCAGAGGGGAAGAAAAAGAAAATCCTGCTTTGGGTCGAGAAAATTACCTACGCCTGTGCAACCCATGTCTATCCCAACTCACTAGGCTTGAAAAGATATATCCTAGAACAAAAACTGACTCCCGAAAACAAGCTGAAGGTCATTGGCTATGGTAGCAGTAACGGGATTGATACAACCTATTTTGATCGTACGCCAGAGGTCATGCGCAAATCCAAAGAGATAAAAGAACACCACCGACTTGAAAACAACATTGTATTCTGCTTTGTGGGCAGAGTTGTCAAAGACAAGGGAATCGACGAGCTGCTATATGCATTTGACAAACTCTCCAATGAGGTCGATCATGTGCGACTGATGATCGTGGGAAAGATGGAAGAGAATCTCGACCCCATATCGTCGGAAAGTTATGCTATTCTCTCAAATAATAAACATATCATCCAAGCAGGATTCCAAAAAGATATCCGCCCATACCTTGCCTCCTCGGATATATTTGTACTCCCCACCTATCGAGAAGGATTTCCCAATGTTGTACTGCAAGCTGCATCTATGGGTCTGCCCTGTATCGTTACCGATATCAACGGGTGCAACGAGATCGTTACAGATAGGGAAAACGGTCTGCTTATCCCTCCTAAGAACGAAGATGCACTTTATGGTGCAATGAAAAGCATTGTTCAAGACAAAAAGATGATCGCCAAATTTGGCTCAAACAGCAGAGATGATATAATCAGAAAATATGAAAGAAGACAGTTTTTTCAATTTTTGTTAGACGAATACAATGAGGTATTGGCACATGTTTAAAAGACTCTTTGATTTTCTACTCTCACTTCTGCTCATCATACTCTTTGCTCCGGTCTATCTCATCGTCTCCTTGCTCATCTGGATTAAAATGGGGCGTCCCATTCTCTTCAGGCAGCAGCGCCCGGGTTACAAAGAGAAGATCTTTGGTATCTACAAATTTCGTACTATGACCGATGAAAAAGATGAACACGGCGAACTTCTGCCCGATGAACAGCGTCTCGTTGGGGTAGGCAAAACGATCCGAAGCCTGAGCCTAGATGAACTTCCGCAGCTTTTCAATGTGCTCAAAGGCGACATGAGCTTTGTCGGTCCCCGTCCTTTGCTCGTAGAGTATTTGCCGCTATATAATGAGCGACAAAAAAAACGCCATGATGTCAAGCCGGGTATCACAGGGTGGGCGCAGGTGAACGGGCGAAACGCCATCAGTTGGGAAGAGAAGTTCGAACTGGATGTGTGGTATGTGGAGCATCAGTCGTTTTGGCTGGATATGAAAATACTCTGGATGACTTTTCTGAAAGTGGTGAAGCGGAGTGATATCTCGTCGGATACTTCGGTTACGATGGAGAAATTTAGGGGCGGCGAATGAGCAAAAAGATCTATATCTACGGAGCAAGCGGGCATGGACTAGTCGTAGCGGAAATTGCAAAGGCTTGCGGCTATGAAGAAATCCTTTTCATAGACGATGGAGATAATGAACATCCTATATTTGAGATGATCAAAACCGACACAGATATCCCTGTAGCACTGGGCGTTGGGCAAAACCATATTCGGGAAAAGATCTTTGACAGACTCCTCAAAAATGACTTCAAAATTGTTACACTGATACACCCTTCTGCCATCATCTCCCCTAGTGCTGCGATAGGTATAGGAACCGTGGTGATGCCAAATGTCGTTGTCAATGCACAATCTGCTATAGGGAAAGGGGTTATTTTGAATACTGCCTCTGTCATAGAACATGAAAACATCATCGAAGACTTTGTGCACATCTCACCCAATGCAGCCTTGGCAGGGAATGTTACTGTAGGAGAGAAGACACATATCGGCATTGGGACACAAGTGATCCAAGGTATCACTATTGGAGAAAACTGTATCATTGGTGCAGGCTCAACTATGATCAAAAATATTGGGAACAATAAACTATGTTATGGGAATCCATGTAAAGAAATAAAGGAAATACATTGAGAGAAAGACTGTTTTTATCGGCTCCGCACATGGGCGGGAATGAGCTGAAATATATAGAGGAAGTGTTTAAAAGCAACTATATCGCACCTCTGGGAGAGTATGTCAATAAATTTGAAGAAAGCATACGGAACTATACCGGCACTCCCAATGCACTGGCAGTTTCAAGCGGAACAGCAGCGATCCATCTGGCGTTGCGTATCTTGGGAGTTGGAGAGGGGGATGATATACTTGCTTCGACCTTTACCTTTATCGGATCGGTCAATGCTATTTTATACCAGCGCGCAAACCCTGTATTTATAGACAGTGACACTGCAAGCTGGAACCTCTCACCCCAGCTACTTGAAGCATATCTGAAAAGCTGCAGCAAAAAACCCAAAGCGCTGATCGTGACACACCTTTACGGTATGAGTGCCGACATAGAAGAGATAGTCCGCATATGCAAAGCACACGATATCCACCTCATCGAGGATGCTGCCGAATCACTTGGAGCGACCTTCAACGGCAAACACACCGGCACTTTCGGTGACTTCGGTATCTATAGCTTCAACGGCAATAAGATCCTTACCACCAGCGGGGGTGGCATGCTGGTCACTGCCGACAAAGCGTGGAGAGATAAAGCACTCTTCTATGCAACACAGGCAAAAGAGCCCTATATTCATTACGAACATGAAGAGTATGGTTACAACTACCGTATGTCCAATGTGCTTGCGGCGATCGGTGTGGGGCAGATGGAGGTAATCGAAGCGCGTGTAGAAAAAAAACGTCAAATATTTGACTGGTACCGAAAATACCTAAATGATCTCGAAGAGATCACTTTCATGCCTGAACTTCCAAATAGCCGTGGTAACCGATGGCTGACTGCACTGACCTTTGAGAAGACAGATTACAACAAGATCATGAAAGCCCTTGAGGAGGTCAATGTCGAAAGCCGACCTCTCTGGAAACCGATGCATATGCAACCACTTTTCAAAGGCTGCAAAAGCTACCTTGATGGGACAAGTGAAGCACTTTATAAAAAAGGTCTGTGCCTTGCCAGCAGTACGATCATGACCGAAGAGGATGTGAAGATGGTCTGTGAAACGATCAAAAAGGAGATCGCTCAGTAATGTTCCGCATAGACAAACGCATCCTCAACTACCTCGTCATTATCTTGCTTTCGATCATCACCTTTGGGTGGACCTTTTGGATCTTTCATCGTCCATTTTTGCCCGAGGTTGTCGCTATCGTTATTGTGGTGCGTATGATCGCATCGACGCTGTTGTTCAAAGACTATGCACTTTCATGGAGCAAAGCCAGGCCCAAGACCTTTCTCATCAAAAGTGCGGTCTATTTCGTAGCATTTGCCGTTTATATGCCGATTTTTTATGGCAAAGTCCATGTCTATCTCTTCGTGACTGAGCTTTTCACCTTTCTCTTCGCCATCAATTTCCTCATGTACGCCTATGCTTTCTATATCAATAAAAGCAAAATCACCAAAACCAAGGAGGTCGTGATCTATGGGGCGGGAAAAGCCGGGCTCAAACTGGAAGAAGAGCTGCAGGACAGTCCTTACAAAATACGCTATTTTGTCGATGACGACACTCTCCTGCAGGGGCGGAGTATCGACGCGATCCGTATCGTCTCGAAAGAGAATTTGAAAAAGCGAATCGGCGGAAAAAACAAACTTAACCTGCTGGTTATCGCCATGCCCTCTGCACCGGCAAAACGGGTTCAGGAGATTTATGAGGATCTCAACCCCTACTTTGAAAAGATCCAAATCCTCCCCTCTCTCGAGAGCATTTTGACCGATAGGCCCTTTAGCAAACAGCTCAAAGAGATCTCTGTCGAAGATCTGCTCGCACGCCATCCCAAAGATTTGGATAAGACTGCCATTTCTTCTTTTATCAGCAACAAGACGGTACTGATCACCGGTGCGGGAGGGAGCATTGGCAGTGAACTGGTCAGACAGTGCATCAGATATGGCGCGAAAAGGCTGATTCTACTTGATCATAGTGAATTCAATCTCTACCAAATCGAGCAAGAGGTGACGGAGCAAGCTGAGATCGCCTGTGTCATGCAGTCCATTGTCAACCAAGAACAACTTCGCCATACGTTCAAAAAACACCGCCCCGACATTGTCATCCATGCCGCCGCCTACAAGCACGTGCCGCTAGTGGAAGAGAATGTCGAAGAGGCGATCCTCAACAATGTCATCGGCACCAAAAACTGCATCGATCTCGCCATTGAACATGGTGTAAAAAAGTTCGTACTCATCAGTACCGACAAAGCGGTACGCCCCACCAATGTCATGGGGACGACCAAACGCATTTGCGAACTCTATGCACAGAATGTTCCGTCAGGTGAGACGGAGATCGTCGCGGTACGCTTCGGGAATGTCCTGGGCAGCAGTGGTTCGGTCATCCCCAAATTCAAACAGCAGATCGAAAAGGGCGGGCCCATCACCGTCACCCATCCGGAGATCACCCGTTACTTTATGCTTATCCCCGAAGCGTGTCAACTTGTTTTGCAAGCGGGTGCCATCGGCAAGGGCGGTGAAATCTTCATCCTCGATATGGGGGAACCGGTCAAAATCGTCGATCTGGCAAAAAAGATGATCGAGCTCAGCGGAAGAGACGATATCCAAATCGTCTATACCGGACTTCGACCGGGAGAGAAGCTATACGAAGAGCTTCTCATCGACGAAAGTAATGCTCGTACCGAATATACTTCCATTACTATAGCCTCCCCGACACCCTATCCTATCGAGCAATTAAGAGAAGATATCCAAGAACTTCTAAAAACGAACCATCCTTTGTCTGCCCTCAAAAAGATCGTTCCCGAATTTGACCATAAGACAAATCTCGATTCTACATCTGAAAAAGACGAAGTAAAACCTCGGTAAAATTCCATCATCCAAGCAAAAGGACTTATCATGGCTCAGGAAGAAAAAAGACCTTCTCATGAAGAACCTCAGGTCGTCATGCCTTATGGGTATGCACCCTATTGCCCCCCTCATGAAGAGGACACCATCGATTTGCGAGAATTGATGGCTACTTTGAGGCGACGAAAAAAGACAGTGATCTGGACGACGCTCCTTGTTCTTTTCGCCACGATGATCTATCTTTGGAAGGCGCATCCAATCTACGAAGCCAAAGCGACACTTGAAATCGGAAAACAATTGATCAAAAAGAGTGATGGCTCAATCGAGATCAAATACTTCGATGACGCCAAATCGCTCAAACAGGCTCTCGACGTCAAATACGATACGGCGGGAAAATATCGAGATAAAAACACCACGGCCTATATCAAGAGTGTAAGCGTACCCAGGAAAACTGATCAGTTCCTAGTCATTATCGCCGATGGTAGGTCTAATGAGATGGCAAAAAAAGTGCTGCATCGACCCATTGACGATATTTTATCCAAGCATCGTCTCTATATGGAGAGTATCATCGCGGTACGCCGCAACCAACTCCAGGCCTTAGAAAATCAACTCGCAAACTATCAAAACGTAAAGCTCAAAGAGCTAAAGGCCCAACGTGATCTTATACTAAGTACACAAGTAAAAAAAATTGAAGATCAAATCAACCTCATCAAAACCGTTCAAATTCCTCTACTCCAACAAAAAATCGATCAGGCGGAGAAAGTGATCGTCCAAAAGGCAGCAAGTGTCCAGGAACTGCAAAAAAAACTTCAAAAGACCACCTCTAAAGATCCAGCTCTAGCGGCAATTGTAGCGATGCAAATGTCGACTCTTCAAAACGATATCACCAATTTGAGACTAAAAATTCTTAGCCTCCAAGAGCAGATTAAACGCCTTCAAGAGCTGACGATACCAAATTTGGAAAAAGAGAAACAAAGACTTCTCCAAAACGATTTGATACAGAAAGAAGGCCAAATCAAACAGCTTCTTGAAGTGACGATTCCCAAGCTCAAGACACAGATTACGGAAGCAAACGCTTCTATCCACGAGCCCTATATCGTACCTACCAAAATCGTCGGCAAGATCTATACCCATGACAAGCCCGTCAAACCCAAAAAGAAACTTATCATCATCGTCGCTCTTATCACAGGCCTGATGATGGGCATCTTCCTCGCATTTTTTAGGGAGTTTCTCAGCCAGAACAAGGAGAACTGAAGTCAAGTCTCCTCTTTCCAAAGCCTCCCTGCGCTATGATTGAGAAAACAAAAGGGGAAGCGATGTCTGGACATTGCGATCTATCGATCTTCCATCCCGAGGATCCCTGGACGATTGGAGTGGAGCTGGAGGTCCGTCTCGTCGATGCGAAGACGATGAAACCGGCGAATCGTTCCCCCTATCTCTTCGAACATCTCCCCGATGAGCTGCGCCCGCACGTACATCAGGAGCTGTTGCAGTCGATGATCGAAATCGTCACGCCGGTCTGTCGCAGTGCCGACGAAGCGACGGATTTTGTCATGCATGCCCTGCACGAACTCACCCGTATCGGCGAAGGCGAGGGGATCCGCCTGGCCGCACTGGCGACGCATCCTTTCGAGCGCAAAGAGGACAATCGCCGCTTCCAAGACCCCCGCTACGAAGCCTTCGCCAGGGAATTGCAGATCGTACTCAAGAACTTCCTCATCAGCGGTCTGCACATCCACGTCGCCATGCCCAACGAAGAGAGCGCTCTGCGTGCCTACAACGCTTCGATTAACTACCTGCCGCTCTTTTTGGCGCTTTCGGCCAACTCCCCCTTTTCGCTGGGCGAGGATACGGGATTGCAATCCTATCGCTCCAAGATCTTCGAACGTCTTCCACGCGCGGGCATCCCCGAGTATTTCTCCAGCTATCGGGAGTATTGCTCCCTAATGGATCAGCTCTATACCACCGGCACGATCCAAAGCGCCAAAGATGTCTGGTGGGACGTGCGGATCCATCAGGGCTTCGGCACCGTGGAGCTTCGGGTCTGCGACGCTTTTTACGACCGGGAACGTCTGCGGCTGATCGCGCTCTTTTACCAGGCGCTTTTGCACCATGTCACGCAGTATCCCGTAGGTCGGGTCTACAGTCAGATCAGTAAACAGAACAAATGGAATGCCGTGCGTCACGGGCTGAAGGGGAGCTTCATTCACGGAGACCGGGTCATCCCGATGCGAAAGATGGCCCACAATCTGGTCGAAGAGATCGAGCGGTCGGGAAGCTTCGAGGCGTTGGGGAGCGCCAACGATATCGAGGCGCTGCATGCCCTGATCGACAAACAGACCATCGCGAGGAAACTGCGCAGCATTTACAAAGAGACCGGGGATTTCAAAAAAGTGATCGAGGAGGAGCTGATCGGATGAAAGGCGTCATCGCGGCGGGAGACCGCCTAAGCGTACGGGCGGGGGCCCGGATGCTCGAAGAGGGAGGCAACGCTTTCGATGCGGCCTGTGCCGCCATGCTAGCGGCCCCGCTGTGCGAGCCGATGCTCACCAGCCTGGGAGGCGGAGGCTTCATGCTCACCCGCAGCACGGAGGGGGAGGCGAAACTCTACGACTTCTTCGTCGACGTGCCGCCCAAACGGCTGGAGACCCCCGACTTTTTCCCGATCTACGTCGATTTCGGCACGACGGTCCAGGAGTTTCATATCGGAGCGGGGGCGACGGCGGTGCCGGGGATGATCGCCGGCATCGACCGCATCCACAAAGAGAAGGGCTCCCTGCCGATGGAGCGCATCGTCGCTCCCGCGCTGGAGTATGCCCGAGAGGGGATCCGTCTCACTCCTTTGCAGGCAAGTTTCGTGGGACTGCTCGAGCCGATTCTACGCTCCACGGAGGGCTCCGCGGCTCTCTATGCCCCCGGAGGGAAGCTCATCGACGAGCAAAGCCCCGTGCGAAACCCCGACTACGCCGATTTCCTCGAAGCCTTCTCCCGAGAGGGAGCGGACCTTTTCTACCGGGGGGAGATCGCCCAAAGAATCGATCGGATCTACCGGGAGAACGAGGGGATTTTGCGCAAGCAAGATTTGGAAAACTACCGCGTCCGCGTCCGGGAGCCGATCCGTTTCTCCTACCGAGGGGAGAGTTTCCTGACCAATCCTCCCCCCTCCGCGGGAGGCATCCTCATCGCCTTTACACTCAAGCTCCTTGAAGAAGGAAAGTACACAAGCTCCTACTCTTTGGAGTATGTGCGGGATCTGATCGAATCGATGGCCGTGACGGCGGAGTTTCGCTCCACCCATATCGACCCCCATCTTCATCGCGAAGATCTCGCTCGCATCCTGGAGGATGAGAAACTGCTCGCGCACTATCTGCTAAGCAGACAATCCCGCATCAA
>JALSPH010000054.1 GCA_026986055.1 Campylobacterales bacterium | reverse complement strand
AGCCGCTACCACCCCTGCCGTTGCCAGAGAGACGAAACCGTTCATTCCTTTCATTCCTGCTCCTTAACTATTTTTTATAATTTACGTTCGGTGGATAGATTCGAAACAGTTCATAAAAAATTATGAGACTATGCACTATTTCTGATCTTTCCATTCGAACTTACATGGTAAAATCGGCAAAAATATTTTTCGATAAAGGGGTTTTGGATGAAAAAAGGAGTCTTTCTCTCGATCTGCGCATCTATGGTTGCAATTTCTGGAGCTTTCGCCGCCGACTCTCTCGCGGAGGCGGTAAAAAGCGGAAAGGTTTCGGGAAATGTGAAGTACTACTACATAAATACGCATAAAGAGAAGGCGGGTGACGTAAGCTCGACGGCCTTTGCAAATTCGATCGGGGGGCAACTCTCCTATACGACAGGGAAGTGGAAGGAGCTTTCGGCTAAGGTAACTTTTATGACGACTCAGCCTTTCGCTCTGCCGAATAACGTAGATACATCCATAATAGGTCGCGACAACAGTGTAAGAGCTGGCGGTGCACCGGGTGATGTCGCCGGCCAAAAAGGTTTCTCCGTTCTTGGTGAGGCATATCTTAGCTACTCTCGCGACAATTTCGACTTTTGGGGCGGAAGAAAAGTGATAAAGACACCTTTGATAAACGCCAAAGAGGTTAGAATGCTTCCCTCAGCCGTCAAAGGAGCGCATGCAAGAGTAAAACTCGAAAATGGAGTCAACATAGGCATAGCATATCTCGATGCATTCAAGCAGCGTACCTCCAGTGAGTTTACAAATATAGTAAAACATGCACTCGGTGAGAAAACCAAAGAGATTACCGGAAGCGATAGCGGTGTGGTTATACCGGTATGCATATCTTGGAAGAGCGGTAAACATGCCGTAAAAGCGGTAGACTACTACTCTCCGGACTTCATGAACTCAATATATGCCGACTGGAACTACAAGCATAAGCAGAGCGACGAACTCTCATACGATTTTGCCCTTCAGGCAATCTTGCAAGACTCTGTAGGTGAGGCCGACACCAACCTTGCAAAAGCGGGGTCCGTTACCGGAGGCAAAGCGATAAAGAGCAGGGCGGTGGCGGCAAAGCTTGCCGTAAATTACAGAAGCATGAAGTTTATGGGAGCCTACTCATCGGTACTTAAAGATGACGACTATCACGACTCTTTGGTACTTCCGTGGGACGGTACGCCGCTATATACGAACATGATAACCGCCAACAACCTCTTTCTTTCAAACTATGGCAAGGCTCTCGGAGCAGATACCGCATATATAGGCGGAACGAACGGAGTCAAGATAGCATATGGTCAAGATTTCGGTCCTTTCGGTTTCAGCGGTTACAGTATGACTCTAAGCTCAACATGGTACGACAACGACCGTTTCGACAAAACGGAGAACGACCTGAATGCCGTTTTGGCCTACAAAAAAGAGAGTTTCTCCGTAGCCCTCAAAGGCATCTGGGTAAGAAACAAAGCGGGAGCAACGGCAGACGGAACCATCTCTCAACTCCCTATTTTGCATCAGTACAGAGTCATCGCCAACTACAAGTTCTGATATGGCTTGGCCCCTACGGGAGGCCATAGCCGGTTAGAGAGGCTCTACGGTGTCGTCGAAACCGTCGAGTCTCATCTTCTCTTCCAGAGTAACTCTCTGAAAGATCTTTTCGCGCCCAGGCAACTCCTGGCGTACTATGTAGAGATCTCCAAATACCTGCCTTGTACGCAAAACATGCTCTTCCAGCTCCAATTTCTCATCGTTGTAATAAGCAACTTCGGGCACTACCAGGTCGCAGAGATATTCGTAGTAGCTATCTCTTAGCAGGTCGTACTGATCGTGAGACTCGCTGCAATCAAGATACCCAAGCTTTACGTTCTGTATGGAGAAAGTCCGTTCACCTTCTCCTGCAAGATCCCAGTAAGCTTCACCCACTTCGCTCCTTACGAAGAATACGTCACCTATCTTCGACTTTTCCAGCAACTCGAGCTTTTTGTCGACATTCAAGTTTTCAAGCATAACGTCGTCGAGTGAAATCTCTACCTCCTCCAGGCCGTCCGCATCGAGTGTCAAGCTGGCGGTTTCGGGGTCTACAACCGTCAAAGTCTGTGAACTCTCAAGCTCATCGAGCTCGCCGCTTTCGATATAGGCGTTTATATTTTCGAACAGCTCTTTGATATCCATCTCTTCGAAGTCGGTATCTGCATCTATCTCGACACCCTCCATCTCGAGTCTGTTTAGTTTATAGAAGCCTATCTTTCTTCCTTCACCCTCTATATGCAGTTTGAATGCCATTGCGAGCTCCTTTTTTATTTTTCTTCTTAATTAATGTATATTTTGATTATAACGAATTTATGGGAGTAGTTTTGCGATTTAAGTCGCCGATGGAGTTACATCGGCTTATAATAGCAGTTTTGAAGAATCTGTTTAAACGTTGAACCTAAAATGCATCACGTCGCCGTCCTGTACGACGTAATCTTTTCCTTCAAGACGCATTTTACCGGCCTCTTTTGCTCCCTGCTCGCCGCCATACTTCACAAAATCTTCATAAGCGATCACCTCTGCGCGTATGAACCCTTTTTCGAAGTCGTTGTGGATGACGCTTGCGGCTTTGGGAGCTTTCCACCCTCTGTGAATGGTCCATGCTCGCACCTCTTTTACGCCTGCGGTGAAGTAGCTTATAAGGCCAAGTCTTTCAAATGCCGTTCTTATGATCTTATCGAGTCCCGACTCCTCTATGCCGAGCTCTTGTAAAAACTCTTTTGCCTCCTCCTCTTCAAGTTGCACAAGCTCCTCTTCTATCTTGGCACAAAGTTTGATTACATCGGCACCCACCTCTTTTGCATGCTCTTTCACCGCTTTAACATACTCGTTATCCTCGAGCAGTCCATCCTCATCGACATTGGCACCGTATATGATGGGTTTGTTCGATAGAAATCGTAACTCTTTATCGAGTTGCAGAAAGTTCTCGTCAACCCTTCTTTCGAAACTGCTTACAGGTTTGATCTCTTCGAGATGTTTCATCAACTCCTGGGCTATCTCAAGCTGTGCACGAACTTTTTTGTCGCCGGTTTTGGCTTGGCGCGCAAGGCGATCTATCTTTTTCTCCAGCTGCTGTATGTCGGCGAAGATCAGCTCGCTCTCTATGATCTCTATATCGCGAAGAGGGTCTATGCCTCCTTCAACGTGTGTTATGTTTTCATCTTCGAAACAACGTACCATATGCAAAATCATATCTGTCTCACGGATATTGCTTAGAAACTGATTTCCAAGCCCTTCTCCTTTGCTGGCACCCTTGACAAGCCCTGCAATATCTACAAAATCTATCGTACTGTGCTGTATGCGCTCAGGGTTTACTATCTTTGCCAGCTCTTCGAGCCTTTTGTCAGGTACCGGAACTACGGCTTTGTTGGGCTCTATGGTACAAAAAGGGTAGTTTGCGGACTCGGCGTTTTGCGCCTTTGTAAGTGCGTTGAACGTGGTGGACTTACCGACATTAGGCAATCCTACTATTCCTACGGGAAGACCCATCTGAATGACTCCTTGGTTGATTGAAAACTCTCTTGAAAAAGGGGAAGTTTCGCAGTTTTATTGTGGGGAGTATACCAAAGATGGTGCACTAAAATCAACAGCTTTTCAAACAGGCACGAACTAAAAGATAGATTGTGCATTTTTTAGTGACGGTAGAGAGATCGCCAAACGAGTGCGATTTGCCTACGGACGCCTGCAAAATCTCTAAAAACCGCTAATAGGAGAGCCGTTAAGCAAAAGCCAACTGCTTGGCTTTTTTCGTTTCACTTCGTTCAACATCACTGAAAACAGAAGTAGGCTCGCACGGCGAAGCGTTTATGCTTTAATAGCATAGCTTACGCCAAGCTACCCTAACGGGCAAGCGCGGTTTTTGGCCGAGATTTTTTCGTCTCAAATCGCAAGTTTGACTCTCTATCTACCGCCACTCTTTATACAGTTTTTCAGAGTATTCGATTAGCATTTAGTCGGTATACTCAAACACTCCTTAAAAATCTGGAGGCAAGCATCTTTTGCAGTCTCTGTGCAGCATTTTCTAAAGCCCTTTTGCCGCTGACTTTCGACTCACCATAGACCTTGTACTCTTCCACCCTTATAGGTTCACTGTATGGAGGGTGCAAAACAAGCCTGACGGTGCCGCTGAATATATAGCTTTGCGATCTTCTATGATGCT
>JALSPH010000053.1 GCA_026986055.1 Campylobacterales bacterium | reverse complement strand
GCATGGCTTTAAAGATCTTCGCCTCCGGCGAAACACGAAACCGTGGCAAAGCCCCGTTTTCTACGCTGACGCTATGTCCGCTTCGGACTACGAGGCGTACTCCGGTGCTTTCGCACATAGGAGTCGCCGTGCGATGCGCGCAAGAAGAAGCAGTTCTTCTTGCTTTTTCGCATCTCCCCCGCCACGCTATCGTGGCTTTAAAGATCTTCGCCTCCGGCGAAACATGAAACCGAGGCAAAGCCCCGTTTTCTACGCTGACGCTCTCTCTGCAGCAGTATCTCAAACCAACCCCTTTAGCTTTTTAGGGTACTCGAACATCACCATATGCCCTTTGGTTTTGCACGCTTCGCTCCAACTGTTAACATCGAAAGTTATACCTACGACCCCGGTCGTAGGTATGTTGTCTATCGCAACATCGTCAAGCATGTTTGCAAGCATCGTAAGAGAAGGGTTGTGGCCCACCAACATAACCCTTTTTGCCTCTTTAGGAAGCTGGCAGATTATATACAAAAGAGTCTGCGGCGAAGCTTCGTAAATGGAGTCAATATACTCTATCTTTGAAGTATCGTACCCAAGAGATTGGGCTAAAATCTTAGCCGTCTTTTTTGCCCTTTTGGCAGGCGACGAGACGATAAGGTCAAACTTGATGCCAAGTTTAGCCAGGTACTCCCCCATCATCGGAGCATCACTTTTGCCTCTTTGGTTTAGAGGCCTATCGAAATCACTAAGCGTCGGATCATCCCAGCTCGATTTTGCGTGTCTTACAAGAAAGAGTTCTCTCATACCAAGTCCTATCTTACAAGTGAAAGCGCAGCATTGACATTGACTTTGCCATAGCCACAAAATTGGCTAAAACCGTTTTGGTCGTAACCGCACCCGGAAGCATCTATCTTATCGGCACTACACTTCAAAACGCTCATCACATCAGTGCGAGAAAGATTTGGATTTGCTTCAAGAAGCCTGGCTGCAACCCCTGTGACTATTGGCGCCGCTGCCGAAGTGCCTCTAAAAGCCGAACTGGAATTATACTCAACATAGTTTCCGGGGTCATCGCCCTCTACTCCTGTGCGATCTGTAGTAGTTATACCAAGACGCTCTCCCCCAGGAGCCATGAGATCGAGCTCCGGACCGTAGTTACTATACTCCGTTCTTTGGTTGTATATGTTCGTAGCTCCCACTGCTATAACTTCAGGTATGGAGGACTCATCGTTTCCTATTGGGTCGCCTACGGCATCGTCTCCGCCGTTTCCGGCAGCAAAAACTATTACTGTACCTTTTCCTCCTCTGCCGTTTCTAGCAAGGTCGACGATAGCCGCTTTAACGGTCTCACTCACATCACCACTACCCCAGCTGCAGTTTACCACATCGACTCCCCACTCTTTGGCCTTTGCAAAAGCCTCTACAATCTCGCTTATAGAGACGGTGTTTGAAAACGGCATCTTTATAAAGTATAGCTCAACTTCAGGCGCGACACCTACAAGCCCTAGACTATTATCCCTCGCAGCTATCACGCCGCTAACTTCCATTCCATGGTTTTGCGTGCCATCGGAAGGCAGCACATCCGAGCTGTTTGTGCTTACATCATATGTCTGAACGATTGTCCCTTGCAAATCCTCATGATAGATATCCAGTGCATCGTCTATCACTGCAACCTTTACGCTTCTTCCTATAAACCTCTGATCACCGTCCATATGAATGGAGGCATCATCAAAAATGCGATACTGCCCATAAAAATTTTGATCGTAGTGTATAGCCCACTGTTGTCTATATAGAGGATTTGCAGAAAAGTCACTGGCAGCCGGTAAAGGGGGTAGATTGTTTTTATCTATATCCGGCAAAGTACAGGGAATTGAAGATGCCACATATGCCGTAGTACCGCTACCGCCTCCGCCGCACCCGGTAAAAAACAGCAGCATGAAAGCTAAAAAAATAGTATTTCTCTTTTTCACCTAAGCACCCTCTTTCTGGCTATATCGGGCTGAGCAAACTCAACATCCGGCTTTTTATAAAGCTCGTTTGCCGCACTCATCGCACTCATCGGAGAAGATGCCTGCAAAAGATAGATACCCCCTCCAATCTCAAACTTTTTTACGACACTCAAGCCGTATGCACTCAAATATCTCTCCAGATTTTCCGTAGAGTTAAACTTTACAAGCAGCCTGCTGTTTACAACAACCTCTTTACCGTTTTCATCTTTAAATCGCAGCTCGCTTCCACTCGATCTCGTCTGAACGCCGTCTAAACTTTGAGGGGTCAGATAGACTTTTTTGCCGTTATTCATATAGTAGTACTCGGAAGCAGACAGAGAGGCTACTACCAAAATAGATAGCAATATTTTTTTCAAAACACTTTCCTTAATAAAAGTTATCCGATATTATATCGACTATTTTCTAAGAGACTCAAGCACCGCGGTTATATCAACTATAAGAGTGTGGAGTTGTATAAAGAGTAGTTGAAATTCTTGAGAAAAATCGGTATTGTTGTTCTGTTTTTTAGGGTGTCTTTAAGGTAGCGACTGACCATTTTTCTTTTCTTTCTTTTTCTTTGCGGCGCGGGAAGTGCTTTAACTTTTACATTGGCTTACGCACTTTGCAATACGACGGGTATTTCAATCTCATGAGGGTTGTTTTTGACATTCAAAACCTCTACGGCTACGATCTCGTTTTTATCATTGTAGTCCACGATGACTCCATCTTGCTTCTCTTCGCTCTCTACGACAGTATCTTCACTAAACCTCACATAGATACTGTCCGTTTCGTTATCGTATATGATTTTCATTTACAACCTTTCTTTCTCATATTTCTATCGAAATAGACAGTTATCACAACCATTGAAATAGGGTTTACCACCACCTTCAAACATCTGTTTTCATAATTCATGTATCGTTGAAAAAAACTGCACTTCATTGGGCGACTTAACGATCTTCAAAGATCGATTTGCCACCGTCTCATCGACCCATTCCTACTTTATAGCTTTTGCTGCCATAACATCTATGGCATATTTGCTCAATCTATATTCCATACAGTTTCATTATAACCAAGCCAAAATAAGATGTCAAAATATTGTAGAAGTCCATAATTTCCGCACCGTTTTGACCAAACAGTCTACGCGGTATAAAATACAAAAGTAGCAGGAGAAAAAAAGAGAGGCCGCTACACAGAAGCAGACCTAAGAGCCTCAAGCACCGCGGTTATCAGGTCGTCGTCATCTTTGCTTCTGGCTTTAATAAACTCCTTTTTCTCGCCACTATACTGTATAGTTATATTTTCGTTGTAGTTGCTTATGCGCTCTATACCTTTTTTTGCGGCCAAAACTTTTATGGTCACAAGGTCGAGAAACTGTCTTGTGGGCAGGTCGGGCTTTCCGAAGCGGTCTTCTATCTCCTGCTCTATCTCGACGACATCGTGGCTCTCTTCGCATGCGCTCAAGCGTCTGTAAAGCTCCAGCCTAACCCTCTCGTGCGGTACCAGCTCATCTGAGATGTATGCGGTTATGGAGAGTTTTATCTCGACCCTCTTTCTCTCTACCGCAGCTTCGCTGCTTAAAACCCTTATCGCGTCTTCGAGCATCCTAAGATAGAGAGCGTAGCCTATCTGCTTTATATGGCCGCTTTGGCTCTCCCCTATGAGGTTGCCGCCCCCTCGAATCTCCAGGTCGTGGTAGGCGAGCATCGCACCGCTTCCAAGAAACGAGTTAGACTCAAGAGCTATCAAGCGCCTCTTTGCCTGGTCGCTAAGCGCATCTTTGTTCTCTACCAGAAAGTAGCAGTACCCCTCTACCTTTCCGCGCCCTACCCTGCCTCGCAGCTGGTGAAGGTCCGCCATGCCGAACCTGTCTGCTCCGTCGACTATCATGGTATTGACGCTCGGCATATGAATACCCGACTCTATGATGGAGGTGGAAAGCAGCAGGTCGTACTCCTTCGCCTCGAACTTCAGCATCTCCTTTTCAGTTTGGGCAGCACCTATTTTAGAGTGCAGAACCAGAATGCGAAGGTTTGGCAAAATCTCCAAAAGCTCGCTCTTTTTACTCTCTATCGCCGCTATCGAGTTGAAAACGTAAAAGATCTGCCCGCCCCTTCTAAGCTCTCTTGTTATCGCCTCTTTTACGACACTCTCGTCAACACTCTTTACAAAAGTCCTCACCCCTCTTCTCTCGACCGGCGGAGTGCGAAGCTCACTGTACCCTTTTATCTTGCTAAGAGCCATGTT
>JALSPH010000052.1 GCA_026986055.1 Campylobacterales bacterium | reverse complement strand
AGCATAATTCCAAACTTCAGATCCGGTTCGCTTCCTCTTGAGGTCCTGTAATATAACTTGTCGGTCTTTAGATTCAGTTTTTTTACCGCAGGTGCCAGGATTTCAGGAGATACATAACTTGCCTCGATCAGTATGGTCTTATCTTTTTCGTCCGCTTTCAAATCCTCATTTTGGTTCAAACCCACTATAGAGGCAACGGTTCCATCGCACTCTATTTCAGCCAATCTCTCTTTAAACTCTTTTAGAATCAGTTTCGCTTTCTCTCTCCCTTTTGCCAACTTGCCGAAGCCGTACTCTCTAAGTATCACACCGCTTGAGTGGATCGCATATTTCAAAAAAGCTTCAATCGCTGTTTTTGCAGACTCATCCAGAAAAGATAGCCTAAGCTTAATCAAAAGAGGAGTGCTCAGAGACTCTACATCGAAAGCGTGATAGACGAGGCTTGCGGGGGGATTGCCGATATGGCCAAACTGTAAAATTCTGCCGATTCCTATCTGATCTGCGAAATTCTCTTCAAAATCGAGCTCTTTCAAAGAACGCCCAAAGCCGACTGCAAGCTCCCTTGCCACACCGTGAATACTGAGACAATCTCCCCTGTTTGCCGTAAGCTCTATCTCTATAATTTCGTCACATATAAGCGGATACTCAGAAATTTCCCGTCCAGTTTCAAGCTCACCGATACTATCGTCAAGCTCGAGAATTCCTTCCATTATATCGCCAAGGCCAAGCTCTTTCGCGGAGCAGATCATTCCGTCACTCTCAACGCCTCTCAGTTTTGCGTGTTTGATTTTCATCCCGTCAGACATAACGGCACCGACTGTCGCAACCGGTACATAGATACCTGCACGGACGTTTTTCGCTCCGCACACTATCTGTCTGGTAGCAGAGCCCAAATCTACCTGGCAAACAGTAAGCTTGTCTGCATCCGGATGCTTTTCACACGAGACGACTCTGCCTACAACGATCCTTTCTGGAATTTTCACCTCTTTGACGGAGTCGACTTCAAGGCCGATGCTGTTTAGCTTCTTGCAAATCTCTTCGGTCGTTATTCCATCCAGGTCAACCCACTCTTCAAGCCATTTTCTCGTAACTATCATCTAAACTGCTCCAGCAAACGAAGATCACCCTCAAAAAGAGATCTAAGATCGGGAATTTTGTGTATAAGCATAGCAAAACGCTCCACTCCAAGGCCAAAAGCGTACCCGCTTACATCTTTGTATCCTACAGCTTCGAAAACGTTCGGATCGACCATACCGCAACCAAGTACTTCGAGCCATCCGGTATGAGAGCATACGCGGCAACCTTTACCGCTACAGAATATGCAGCTTATATCTACCTCCGCAGAGGGTTCGGTAAAGGGGAAGAAACTCGGCCTGAATCTAACATCTACATCACCGAACATCGTATGAAGAAAATCTTCCAGAATCCATTTAAGGTTGGCAAATGAGACTCTTCCCTTCTCATCCACCATCAACCCTTCGACCTGATGAAACTGTGGAGTATGCGTAAGGTCAAAATCGCGTCTGAAAACCGCACCCGGGCTTATCATACGGATAGGTGGCTTCTGCCTCATCATCGTACGTATTTGAACCGGTGAAGTATGGGTTCTTAAAAGCTTTCCATCTCTGAAATAGAATGTATCCTGCATATCTCTTGCCGGATGGTAGTCGGGAAGATTCAAGGCCTCGAAGTTGTGAAATTCATCCTCGACCAGGGGACCGGTCTCTACTGCGAAATTGAGGTCGGTAAAGTACTCGATGATTCTATCCATAGTATGCATCACAGGGTGAAGTGCACCGCTTTGGGCTGCAGGTGTATAGAGCGATACATCTATCGCTTCCGACTTCAGCCTCTTTAGAAGCTCCATCTCTTCAAGCTCCGCTCTCTTTTTCTCGTATGCCTCCATGAGCTTCTGCTTCAAAAGGTTCAACTCTTTGGCGACTTTCGGCTTCTCTTCAGCGGCGACACTTTTCATCTTGGCGAAGGCTTTGGCAAGCTCTCCTTTTTTGCCAAAAACCATGACTCGAAGCTCCTCGAGCTCTTCTAAGGAGTGTGTTTTCTCTATTTTATCTATCCAGTGCTCCAAACTATTTCCTTGAAAAATTACGCAATTTCGAGCGATTGTATTATAAACTTCATTACAATACGCTGACGACACTTTTGGTATAATCTTAAGGGCATTAAAATAGGCCACAAGAAGGAGAAGTTAATGTGTATATTTTGTAAAATTGTCAAAGGTGAAATTCCTTCCAACAAAGTTTTGGAAGACGACGAGTTTTTATCTTTTCACGATATAAACCCTATCGCCCCTGTCCATATATTGATAATACCGAAAATCCATGTGGAAAATTTCCAGTCGGCATCACCTGAATTGATGGCAAAAATGACGCCTTTCATTCAAAAGGTCGCAAAAGAGCTCTGCCTTGACGAGACGGGTTACAGACTTGTTACGAACAACGGCAAGGATGGAGGGCAGGAAGTGCCCCATCTGCACTTCCATCTACTCGGAGGTGCCAGGCTCAAATGGACACATCTTGCAAAGGATGAGACCCACAAAAGCCTATAGCCAAATCAAAAAAAGAGGCCCTCAAGCCTCTTTTGCTCTTACGCTATCTAGCCATCTTTGCATCGATTCTATCTGTTCGAGTGTTCTTTCGGTAGCACACCCTCCCTCGGAGCTCCTTGCATTCATAGATCTGCGATTGTTCAAAACTTCGAGTGCACCTTCATCTATTCTCTCATCTACACTTCTTAGTTCGTCATCTGTCAGTTCAGATATATCTTTACCCAATTTTTCGGCGAAATTGACTACGTTTCCGACAATATGATAAGCATCTCTAAACGCAAGCCCAGATTTTTGCACAAGGTAGTCCGCCAAATCGGTAGCACTCAAATGCCCTTTGTTGCAAGCTCTTTGCATCGCCTCGACATTCACCTCCATCTCATCTATCATCTCCTTCAATACTTTCAAAGAGAGTATAGCGGTTTTTACACTGTCAAAAACCCCCTCCTTATCCTCTTGGGTGTCTTTGTTATATGCAAGAGGAAGAGCCTTCATAACCGTAAGAAGCGACATCAGATTACCGTATGTTCTACCGGTCTTACCTCTTAGAAGCTCAGGAATATCAGGGTTTTTCTTTTGAGGCATTATCGAACTGCCTGTTGCATGTTTGTCAGAGAGTCGGACAAACCCAAACTCACTTGTACTCCAAAGTATCAACTCCTCGCTGAGACGACTTATATGCATCATCATCGTCGCTATATTGAAAAGTATCTCAAGAGCGAAATCCCTATCGCTTACAGTATCGAGACAATTGAGTGTGACAGAATCGAAACCAAGCATCTTTGAAGTGATTTCTCTGTCGATAGGATGGGGTGTACCGGCAAGTGCTGCACATCCTAACGGAGAGAGATTGTTCCTCTTGTGAGAGTCGGTAAAACGCTCATAATCTCGTCTGAACATCGAAGCGTAGGCGACCATATGGTAACCGAAATTTATGGGCTGCGCATGCTGCAAATGGGTCATACCCGGCAGAAGTGTCCCACTGTGCTCTTTTGCCCGATTCAAAAAGGAGTCTATAAGAGATAAAAGAAGCGAAGAGATCTCTCTGTTTCGTTTTTGAACATAGAGCCTGAAATCTGTTGCGACCTGGTCGTTTCTACTCCTTGCCGTATGCAATCTCTTACCGGCATCACCGATAATTTCGGTAAGACGTCGCTCGACAGCCATATGGATATCCTCGTCATCACCGTCCAAAGGAAATTTACCGGTCTCTATCTCTTCAAAAACCCTATTTAGTCCATCATGAATCTTTTCATAATCCTCTTTTGAAATGATACCCTGTTTCATCAACATGTATGCATGAGCTTTTGAACCTTCGATATCCTCTTTGTAAAGCTCTTTATCGAAAGGCAATGAATTGTTAAGCTCTTTTAAAAGTTCTGAGCTTTCAGTAGTTATCCTTGCAGAAGCTATCTTCTTTGACACAGCAATTCCCTTAATCGTTAATATCGTGCGTAATTTTATCGTAATTCAAGGATTATTGCAGATAAGATAAGAGCAATTAGATATTTGTTTGATTTGGAAGTCACATTGATTTTAAAAGATAAGTAAGGATTTTTGTAGAAGTAGAAGTAAACCTCCAGCCCGGCACCGACCTACGTTCCCACACCCGAGGGGTGCAGTATTATCAGCGCTGAGGGGCTTGACTTCCGGGTTCG
>JALSPH010000051.1 GCA_026986055.1 Campylobacterales bacterium | reverse complement strand
CTTCAGTGACGGTGCCATGAAACCGAAAGAGCAGAGGTCACACTTGGGAAATTACGGCCTTGCAACCTTCAAATCCCCTCTCGACTCCATTCGCTCATACATGCTGAACCTCAACACCCACCCCGCATACAGAGAGTTCAGGGAGCTACGAGCCCAGCTAAGGGCCCACAACGAGCCTCTTAAAGGGGAGTATATGCTCTTTACCCTCGAACGATACTCCGAAAGAGGGTTCGAGTATATAGAGGAGCTTGAAAAGGTCATAAGGGCCAACAATCTGAACTGGCTCGACGATGCAGAGCCGGCAGAGAACAAGCTTGTCGTGATAGACCCAGATATGTAAGCATCAAGGAACGGTTTTTGCTTGTAATATTGCACCAACCGTAAGTCCCTCTCAGGAGAGTAGAATGCAGATAAGCCCCGTAAAAGAGTTGATGGCCAAAGCTCTCGACTACAGAGCCACCAGACAGGATCTCATAAGTTCAAACATAGCCAACGTAGACACACCCTTCTACCGCTCCAGGGATATCTCTTTCGAAAAGAGCCTGGCTGCCCAAAAGGCGAAAATCTTCAACGAAAGAGAGTTGAAGCTGAAAATGGCGACGACAGACGAAAAACATCTGCAGGGTATGGCCGAGAGCTCCTCCACGAAGGCCGAAATCTTCTTTAGGGACGGCCATATGGCCAGAAACGACGGCAACACGGTCGACCTCGACGTGGAGACTACGGAGATGGCCAAAAATATGACGATGTATAATGCGCTGATTGCGGCTATGAAGAAAAACGGCGCTATTTTCCGTGCCGTTTTGGACGCATCGGCGAAAGTTTAAGGAGTTTTCATGAGTTTTCTAAGCAGTTTAGACATTAACGGTTACGGCCTTTCGGCACAACGTTTCAGGGTAAACGTCATAAGCTCCAACATAGCAAACGCCAACACGACCAGAACCGAAGAGGGAGGCCCATACCGAAGACGGGAGGTGGTCTTCAAAGCTTTCAATTTCGATAAAGTTTTAAACAGTAAAATAGAGGAAGATACGGACGCTCTCCCCTACTCCGACCCGCTTTCGGAGGGATTGGAGGGCAAAAAGGCTCTTCCGCCGCTCATGGGAGTGGTGGTGGACAAGGTGGTCAGAGACGACACGGAACCGAAGATGAAGTACGACCCGTCTCACCCGGACGCTAACGCGGAAGGGTATGTGGCTTACCCTAACATAAACCCGGTCGTCGAAATGGCCGATCTTATAGAAGCGACGCGCGCCTACCAGGCAAACGTGGCGGCGTTTCAAAACGTAAAAGCGATGGCTAACGGAGCCATAGAGCTTATGAAGGCGTAAAAGTAGATGAAACTTCGTAAAACAAGAGGCAGGAATCTTTAGCATGGATAAAAATATTCAGGGAGTCAACCAACTCGCTACCGGCGATATTCTCAAAAACAGAAAGAGTGCCGAAAAGGGAGAGGGAGCAGATTTTGGCAAAGTGTTGAAAGAGTCTCTGAATGAAGTGAACGAACTGCAGAAAAAGGGCGAAGAGGCGATGAGCGAGATCGCGACGGGCCAGGTAAAAGACCTCCACCAGGCCGCACTCGCCATAAACAAAGCCGAAATGAGTATGAAGTTGATGCTTGAAGTAAGAAACAAAGCGATCAACGCATACAAAGAGATTCTACGAACGCAAATATAGCCCCAAACCGTGTCCCCGTTGCTGCACTCCTCCAGTGAAATCGACGAGCGTATAGGAAAAAAGACCAAGCTCCTTCTTATACTCATACTCCTTGGGCTTGGCGTCCTTACCTTCCTTGGCTCCATTCTGCACACCGCACTGGCCAAAAGGCAGATACCAAAACTCGTCATAAGCGAAACCAACAGGGCTCTTCACGGGCAGATCGTAAGCAGAGACGGCTTCAGGCTCGTATTTAGCCAAAAGCTCTACAAAGCGATGGTAAATACCCGCAACATCGACCCCGACAAAAAAGAGCTCTTCGTGAAACTCTTCAGTATCTACAGCGGCATACCCGAAAAGAGTGTCAGAAAGAGGCTTGAAACGAAAGGCAACGTAGTCCTCTCCTACTCCATCGACGCCAATAGGGCCAAGTACCTCAAAGAGCTAGCAAGGAAACTGAGGCTTCTGAAGGTCTTTGTGCCTTACAAAGACGAAAGGGGACGCATCATCAAGTATGGGCTAAGCCTCACGGAGAGCGGTGAATCGAGAATCTTCGCCTACAAAGATATTCTCACTCCCGTAGTAGGCTTCATAAGAAAAAGGGAAGATGAAGGCTTTACGCTCCCTGAAGGGGTCAAGGGGCTCGAGAAATACTACAAAAAAGAGCTGGCACCTCTGCAAACGGGTATCGTCAAAGGGGAGAGAGACATAGGCAACACGATAATTCTAAATGGCGAAAGCTTCGTGAAACCGGCTATAGACGGCATGAATCTCAAGCTCAACATACCCATAGGGCTGCAAAAATCGATCGAAGCGATGCTCGATAGAGCGAAAGAGGAGCTGGATGCGAAAGAGGCGATAGTCTGCATAATGGAAGCTGAAACGGGAAAGATTCTCTCTCTGGCTACCTCCAACCGATACGACCCCGCCAACATCAGAAGAAGGGACTACGACTCTCTGAACGTCTCCGCCATAGAGTACACCTACGAACCAGGCTCGGTCATGAAGCCTATAACCTTCGCTCTTTTGCTCAAAGAGAGGAAAGTGAACCCCTTCGATATAGTAAGGACATACGGAGGACGCTACAAGCTGGGGCGTAAGGTTATAACGGATGAGCATAAAGAGGAGTGGATGAGCGCCGAAAACGTCATTGTCTACTCATCCAACATAGGCATAGCCCAGCTTGCCCAGAGACTTGACGCAGTCGATTTTTCAGAAGGGTTGAGAGAGTTCGGATTCTTGCAAAAAACAGGCATAGACCTTCCCTACGAGCATGTGGGAGTCATGCCGCATGTAACGAAGATGCAGAGCGAAATCTACAAAGCGACGGTAGCCTACGGTTACGGCATGAGAGCCACTCTCATGCAACTTGTACGCGCCTACAACGTCTTCAACAACAGAGGAAGGCTTGTAGAACCGAAAATCGTCTCCGAAATAGTAGACCCCTTCGGCAAAAAGTATCCGGTTGCCCAAAACAGTGAACCGAGACAGGTCATACCGCAGGCAACGGCGGCGAAGATGATGAATATTCTCGAAAAGGTCGTAAAAAAGGGAACGGGAACCAAAGCAAAAACTCCCGGTATTCGAGTAGGAGGCAAAACCGGTACGGCACACATCGCCGCCAAAAAAGGGGGCTACGCCAGGCTCTACAACAGCTCCTTCATAGGATTTGCCAACGACAAGAAGCACCGCTACACCATAGGAGTACTCATAAGGGAGCCGAAAAAGAGGTACCACTACTTCGCCTCCATGTCCGCAGTACCCGTCTTCAAAAACGTTATCGATATAATGATAGAGCAGGGGGAGCTTAAACCGGACCCATCGTTAAATTAGATCCAGATATTGTCTATAAGGCGCGTTTTTCCGACTCTTGCGGCTACCAAGATAATCGTTTCTTGGATCTTCACCCGCTTCAACGGCCGAAAATCTCTATCTACGATCTCCACATACTCCACATCTATCTCTCTCATCATCTCGAGCATACTCTCCTTTATTTTAACGCTATCGAGCTCTCCAGAGATAACGAGCCTCGAAGCTCTTTTGAGAGATTTTGAAATCAGAAGGGCTCTTTTCCGCTCCTCTTCGCTCAGGTAGACATTCCTGCTGCTTAGAGCCAAGCCGTCATCTTCTCTTACCGTATCTACCGGAACGACCTCAAGCGGCAAAAAGAGATCTTTCACCATCTTTTTGATTAACACGAGCTGCTGTGCATCTTTCTTTCCAAAATAGGCTCTCTCTGGCCGAGCGAGAGCCAAAAGCTTCATCACCACCTGCAAAACGCCGTCAAAGTGACCCGGTCGCCTGTGACCCTCCAAAATATAGCCAAGATACTCCGGAGCTTTCAACTTCACCTCATCTTTTCCATAAACCTCCGATATTTCAGGCATAAAGAGCAGCTCCACCCCCGCCACTTCGCATATCTTTCTGTCCGCCTCTTCGCGCCTCGGATAGGAGTCCAGATCTTCTCCGGGTAGAAACTGGGTAGGGTTGACGAATATCGAGACGATTGTATGATCGTTTTCACTTTTCGATCTTTTTATGAGCTCGAGATGCCCCCTGTGAAGCGCCCCCATGGTAGGAACGAAACCTACACTACCT
>JALSPH010000050.1 GCA_026986055.1 Campylobacterales bacterium | reverse complement strand
ATCCGCGCTTTACAAGCTCCGTTACCAGTTTTCTGCTGGTATTGCGCATATATCTGTAGTACATTCGCGTAGATTTTTCGGGCAGGTAGCTGCACTCGTAGTCGAGCATACAAAAATCTATGAAGTGTTCGCAGTTTTTCTCAAGTGTCATGTCGATATCTCGTAAACTATCTCTGTTTTGTTTTTAATCTTCTTTATCTCTTTTATAGCGAGGTTCTCTACATCCATCGCCAAAAGAGCCTCTTCATCCATAATAGCACGCTTTGCCATCTCTTGCAAGAGAGTACCGCGGTAGGCTTTCGCCCAGTGGCTGACGCTCTTGCCGTTTTTTAAAAACTTCATGGTTATGTAGGGACCCTTTATACGGTAGAATTTGTCGTAAAAACCTGCCCGTAGATCGACAACCGGGCCGTTTTCTTGGAGGTAAACATCTAGCGCTTGGCTGAAGTGCTCTTTGTAGAACTTTTCGAGAGCGAAGGAGCCTATATGCTCTCCCTGCTTCAGCTTGTAGTCGGGAATATGGTCTTTGGCTCTTACGGGGCCGAAGAGATTTGAGAATATGATCAACCGTTCATCTATATACTCTTGAGCATTTTTTGGAAGCGAGGAGTAGCCAAGATATTCGTATGCAACACCGGTGTAGCGCTCTACGGCTTTCATCGTAGGCTCTTTGAAGATATCTTTTTGGTACCTTGTAAGAGCCTCTTTCTCTTTTATGCCTGTCAGCTTGGCTACCTCACTCTCATCGGCCTCTTTCATAAAGTCGTTGTAAATTTTTGCCGCTTCCAGGCGTTTTGGGTAAAGTTCCGGAAAGATAAAAGCATCTTCAGCTATCGGAGGCAGATCTCCCCCCTCTCTTTTCGTTTCACTCGGAGCGAAAAGTATCGTCATCATCGCCTCTTTTTTCTTATAGGGTAATGTTTTTGATACCGAATGTCTCGACTACATAATCGATATCCTTATCCCCTCTGCCCGACAGATTTACAAGAATGGTCCCTTTTTTCATCTCTTTTGCAAGTTTCATGGCGTATGCTACCGCATGAGCGCTTTCAAGAGCCGGTATGATTCCTTCGTATTGGCTGAGTGCATAGAATGCGTCTATAGTCTCGTCATCCGTTATAGCGGCTGTTTGAAGCCTGCCGATATCTTTTAGATATGCGTGTTCCGGGCCTACGCCTGGGTAGTCCAACCCGCTTGCTATGGAGTGGACCGGTGCGGGCTCGCCGGTTTCATCTTTTAGAAGGTATGAGTTGAACCCGTGAATGACACCCTCTTCGCCATAACTCAGCGTAGCGGCATGTTCGCCCAGTTTCGCCCCTTTCCCCAAAGGCTCTACCGCCCATAGATCGACTTCATCGTCTATGAAACCGCTAAAGATTCCCATAGCGTTGCTTCCTCCGCCTACGCAAGCCACTACGGAGTCGGGCAAAAACCCTACCATTTCCAAAAACTGCTCTTTCGCTTCAAATCCTACCACGCTTTGAAAGTCTCTTACCATCATAGGGAAAGGGTGTGGGCCTACTACGCTACCGATCGCGTACAAAGCGGTATCGAGCTGCTTTACGTAACTCTCGAAAGCGCTGTCAACCGCCTCTTTCAAGGTTTTAAGCCCGTGAGTGGCGGGGACCACTTCAGCGCCGAGTATTTTCATTCTGACAACATTCGGATGCTCTTTTTTTATATCGACCTCACCCATATGGATCTCGCACTCCAAACCCAAAAAGGCTGCCGCCGTAGCCAAGGCGACACCGTGCTGGCCCGCACCGGTTTCGGCTATCAGCTTTTTTTTGCCAAGATTCTTTGCCAGCAAAGCTTCAGCTATACAGTGGTTCAGCTTATGAGCTCCCATATGGTTTAGATCTTCTCTTTTTAGATATATTTGAGCCCCATCCAGTGCATCCGAAAGCCTTTTTGCATGATATACCGGAGTCGGCCTTCCCTGGTAATGCTTTCTTATGCGTTTTAGTTCGCTCAAAAACTCATGCGAGTATCGTAGTTTTTCATAAGTTTTGGCAATTTTTTCGAACTCTTTTTGAAGGAGATCCGGAATGTATGCTCCTCCAAACTTTCCAAAATAGCCGTTATCGTCGGGAAATTTCTGTAAGTGAGATCTTTTCATGGATAACCTTTCTATGAGATTTTTCATATTGTAGTCAATAAATACTGAAGATGATTAAAAACGTCTATAAATGTAGTTTACTTGGAGCACTTTTTCAAAAACTCGGCCGCCACGCTGTCCATAGCCTGTATGTGGAGGTTCAGCCACTCGATGAACTCATCTTCGAGAAACTCTTTCAAAGCCTCTCTATCTCTGAAGTTGCGCCAGTTCATATAGGCCATACGTGTTTCGTTGAGAATTCTTGCATGGTCGTTCCTGTGAATGTCGAACATCGCAAATCCGCGGTTTTTCAGCATCCCCTCTTCAAATTCGAAATGTTTTTGCATATGCTCCAGCAACTCTTCCACGGCTGTCGTCACATTTTTGTCCGAACCGCTCTCTATCTCTTTGAAAAGGTGGTTGATGAGGTCCGCCTCTTCGTAGTGCATCTCGTTCATATCTTCATATGCCACTTTCGGAAGGCTACTCTTTTGCAGCATTGAAATCACTCCCCTCTCTTTTGGATGAGTATATAAAAAAGAGGTGGATATGGCAAATAGTGATTTGATATAAATATTAGGTGCACCAAAACTTAGCTTTACTTGGTGGACTTGTCTAATCAATGTAAAATAAGATCAATCCTAACTACATTTTTTGGTACAATATTTTAGATTTACTTTTGAATGAAAGAGATTTTATGCCTCAAAACCCTTTTTATGTATATGCTTTAAAAGATCCTCGTTTAAATCCTGCAAGACCATTCTATATCGGAAAAGGTACTGGCAATCGTGCTTGGGAGCATCAAGCAATAGTTGATGATTCTGAAAAAGGAGAGGTGATAAAGAGTATTCATGAAGAGGGATATTCTGTACTTCATACAGTATTGGCCGATAATTTAACAGAAGAACAAGCCTTGAAGCTTGAAGCTGAGCTGATTTCAGCATTTGGTATACGAAAGTATGGCGGTTTGCTAACAAATAAAGTTAGACCAAATCCCAATAATATTAAGAAAAAAATAAAAGTTAATGTCCCTGAAGGTTGTTATGAAAAGGCACAAATGGGGATAGATTTGATTAAAAAAGCGGTAATGGAGTTTGCTAAAGCTAACTCTGATGGAGTTAAAAATTCTGATGTTGCAAAGTATCTAGGATTACAATCTGACTATGGTGGTGGATCGAGGGATTATCTAAGCTATAGCATACTTGGCATTCTTATGAAAGAAGGACGAATAGAGCGAAATGAAAATAAAAAGCATATTGCTAAATCAGAGTAGATGCAACGATAGGATGTTAGAGTGCCTTGACCTTTTTTCTCGCTTTGGCTATACTCCGACCAACCAAAAGAGATACGGTCTCTCTTTAAATGCTCTAACGAGCGAGTAAATATCGAACTACACTCCTAAAAACAGTCGCTTTCTTTTATCTACTCACCCAAAATCAAAAATATGTTACACCCGCGACCGGACAAGCCTTTAAACCGGCAGCTGTGCAGGTAAGACAGAAAGAACAAACATATGTCATTTGAGACTTTAAACCTTAATGCGCAGATATTGCGTGCAGTCAAAGAGGAGGGCTACAGCGAGCCTACACCGATCCAGGCAGAGGCTATACCTACCGTAATCGAGGGCAGAGATATCCTTGCGGCGGCACAAACGGGCACCGGAAAGACGGCAGCTTTTACTCTTCCTATGCTTCAAAAGCTCTCATCCAAAAAAAGCAGCGGCAAACGCTATGTAAGAGCTCTCGTGCTGACTCCCACAAGAGAGCTAGCAGCTCAGGTCCACCAAAGTGTCAGAACTTACGGCAAGTATCTTAAGCTTAAAAGTGTGGAGATATACGGCGGCGTGAGTATGCAGCCACAAGTTAGGGCGCTAAGAAACGGTGTAGATATTTTGGTGGCTACCCCCGGCAGACTTTTAGACCACGTCAATCAGGGAAACGTCGACCTTAGCCGAGTCGAGATTTTGGTGCTCGACGAAGCGGACAGAATGCTCGATATGGGCTTTATAAACGATATAAAAAAGATCATCTCCGATCTGCCCCACTTCAGACAAAATCTTCTCTTTTCTGCAACCTTTTCGGCAGAGATAAAGAGACTTTCAAGCTCCATTTTAAAAGAGCCGAAGATGATAAAAGTGGCAGCCGACAACAAGACTGCA
>JALSPH010000049.1 GCA_026986055.1 Campylobacterales bacterium | reverse complement strand
GACGCACAGGTCGAGGAGGCGATCGCCAACGGGATGAAGTTTAGCAACGAGCTTGACGATATCGCCGATTGCAACGTCTACATCGTCACGGTTCCGACTCCGATCGACGAGCATAAAACTCCCGATCTGACCCCTCTGATCAAGGCCAGCGAAAGTATCGGAAAAGTTCTCAAAACCGAAGATATCGTCCTCTACGAGAGCACCGTCTATCCGGGATGTACCGAAGAGGTCTGCGTGCCGATTCTCGAAAAAGTCTCCGGTCTGCGTTATATCCATTCCGAAAATCATCCAGAATCCAACATCCAAAATCCGACATCGGAAGCCGACGGCTTCTACTGCGGCTACAGTCCCGAACGGATCAATCCCGGCGACAAAGAACACACCGTCACCAAGATCAAGAAAGTCACTTCCGGCTCGACGCCCGAGATTGCCCAAATCATCGACGATCTCTACGCCTCCATCATCACCGCCGGCACCCACCTGGCTCCCAGCATCAAAGTGGCCGAAGCGGCCAAGGTGATCGAAAACGCCCAACGGGATATCAATATCGCCTTCGTCAACGAGCTGGCTCTCATCTTCGAGCGACTGGGGATCGATACCCTCAGCGTTCTGGAAGCCGCCGGGACCAAGTGGAATTTCCTGCCCTTTCGCCCGGGTCTGGTCGGCGGTCACTGCATCGGCGTGGATCCTTACTACCTGACCTACAAAGCCAAAGAGATCGGCTACCACCCCGAAGTGATCCTCGCCGGACGCCGTATCAACGACAATATGGGCATCCACGTCGCCAATCGAGTCGTCAAACTGATGATCCAGCGTGGCCATCGTATCAAAGGTGCCAGAGTCCTGGTCCTGGGGATCACCTTCAAAGAGAACTGCCCCGATATCCGCAACTCCCGGGTCATCGACGTGATCCGAGAACTTCAGGATTTCGGCTGCCGGGTCGATATCTACGATCCCTGGGCCGATGCTGAAGAGGTCGAGCAGGAGTATGGACTCACACTCATTCAAAATCCAAAATCCAAAATCCAAAATTACGATTCTGTCGTTCTGGCGGTAGCGCACAGTGAGTTCAAAACATTGCCGATTCAAAAGAGTGAGCAAACGGTAGTGTTCGATATCAAGGGGGTTGTAGACCCTGACAAAGTAGATGAAAGGCTTTGAGGACATGAGATATGTCGAAGTCCCCAAAATCATCGGCAAGGGCAAAAGTAGTCGAGACTACACCTATGTCAACCATCTCATCCAAAATAAACTGAATAAACATACATCGAACCTACGAGCCGACGCATGATATCTATCGGGGGATGGAAGAGGCGATTGGGTGGTATATTGAGAATATTGGTCAGAGATAAGATATGATAACCTAAGAAACTATGAAAGGAAGAGCATGGAACGTGCAGAAGTACTGGAAAAACTATCAAGTGTCAAGGATGAATTAAGACAACAGTTTGGCATTGAAGAGTTCGCTCTTTTTGGTTCTTACGCACGTGATGAGGCGAAAGAAGATAGTGATGTGGATATTGCCATTTTAAAAAGTAGTAGAAAAAATTTCTTCCTCCGAATGCAGGCAATTGAGTTTTTAAAAGCACAACTGCAAACGGATGTCGATATGGGCTATTTTGACAGCATGAGGACATTTATCAAAAACCGTATCAAACAGGATCTTATCGTTGTTTGATATAAAGAAGACCGGTCGTGTGACGGAGATGTTCATCTTCGATATCTACGTAGCCGGCTTAAAGATAAAAGATGTTGTAAGTGATTTTGACAATGCACAAGCACTACTCCATGATTTCAGATCTTGGGACTCTGTTATCAGAGAGTTTGAAATCATAGGTGAGGCAAGCAAATATCTTTTGAAAGCAAATTTGTTAGATAGACAATATCAACAAGTAGTAGATTTCAGAAATAAGATAACACATGAATATTTTGGTATAGATGCCGATGAGATATGGGATATTTCTTTTGAAGATTTAACAGAGTATATGGAAGTGATACGGAAACGTATCAATGAAATTGATCCATTACTTAGGCATGAGTTGATCGAAGCATTTAAAGAAGACAATAATCATTTGGAGTTTATAGTAGTAGCGTTAGAGGAACTTTATAATGATTAGTAGCGACATCTCCAAAGCGAAACGCAATGTCGGTTACGAGCCGACGCATGACATCTATCGGAGGATAGGAGAGATGGTTGTGTGGTATATTGAAAATATTCTAAAGTTCTCTAATGAGTGTTAGAAAATCTGCTAAATACATTTTTATTGGCAATATTATTTCAAGAACTATTACTGTTGTCGGTAGTATCTTCCTGGCACGTATCCTTTTTCCTGAAGATTATGGATACCTGTTGATGGCAGCTATTTTTTCAAGTTTTATTCAACTATTTGGCAACATGGGTTTTGAGTATTATTATTTACAATCCAAGCCAAAAAGCGAAGAGGAAGAAAGAAAGATTTTAAACATTACCTATAAACTTAGGGTTTTTACGAACGGGGGATTGTTTCTTTTTCAAATTGTTATTTCATATCTTGCGCAATGGTATTATGATGCACAGATCGTCGGGGAGATGCTCAGAATCTATGCGATTTCGATTCCGATTGCGGCATTGACACAGGTAGATATATTTATACTGAGAAAAAAGCTCGATTATCGACCGGAGACGATCGCCAATATCTCGAAAGATATTTTCGACGTATCTTTCAAAATCCTATTTGCGCTGATGGGACTGGGGGCACTCTCGTTTGCCTACGCATCCGTCATCGCTGCGATCGTCAAACTGCTTGTGATGAGAAGATTTGTCAGGTTTAAGCCGAACCTCTTTGAAAAAGATCGAGAGATTTACAATAGGATTTTTTTCTTTGGTAAACATTTTATGATTGCGGGCATTTCCGGTTTTGCCTCTAGATATATCGATAAATTCATCTTGACGACGACATACAGTCCGGAACTGATCGGTGGATACAGCTTCTCCTACAATCAGTCGGACAATATCAAAGCAAAGACGACAAGACCCTTTGGAAGTCTGATTATCAGCTATATTGCTAAACACAAGGGAAACAAAAACAGAATTTTGGAAAAAATTTCTTTTATGACTTTTTTTGAGATAGCATTTCTCGCTCCAGTCTATATATTTTTAATTGCAAATATAAACGAGATCATACGAATTTTATTTACGGAGAAATGGCTCTTTACTGCGCCGCTTTTTCAAATCTTTCTTTTGGCGGAACTCATCAAACTACCCAACGCTCTTAGTATCAACCTCTTGACTGGACTAGGACACCCCGAAATCCTCTCAAAAATATCCATTTTTAACGTTCTCGTCATGACACTCTTTCTTGTGCTAATAGTATGGCTCTCTAATAATATTTATTTCTATGCTATCGTCTTTTCAACAATTGGTATAATCAATGCATATATAAAATCGCTCTATGGTTTGAAAAAACTTGGCTATACTTATATGGACTTTGCAAAACACTCAAAATTGATACATCATTTGGGGTATATTTTTATCTATACCGGAGCTATCTTGATTATAAAACATTTTTTTACAGAAAATTTCATTATTACTGATACAATAATTTTCACTCTTTTTTTTATAATGATAAACTACTTCATTGACTGGAGAAATTTTTACAAATCCATTGAAATTGTTTTTGGTAGATATCATATTGTCACTAGGGCTTTTAATAAAACAAAAAAGGTATTGCATGAGTAAGTCTGTCTTGATTAGTACATTTTCTATACCATATCGTGGTATTGCAAGTTGGACGACGCGCTTTTCCTACTATGTGATGAGTAGAGACCAAATAGACTATATCATCTGTCCAAATGATGAGATGCTAGAAAGAAAAAATGACATTAAATACTATTTCGCTACCAAGCCAAAATATCTTAAATATAAAATGGATCGTTGGATCAAATACTATCGATTTTATTCATATTGGAAAAGTGTAGAAAAAATTCTTGAAACTGAGCAATCTTTGATACTGGTGATTGTGGACAACCCTGGACTACTCAAAGCCATAGACTATCATGCTAGAAAATCTTCAAAGCGTGAGAGATTGAAAATACTTTTCTTCATACATGGATACTCCTACTATCTGACGCCCTCCGAAAGCGAAGCTTTCTATGACATGATTGATGAGCTCATTGTCTTAACAAAGAAATCCTATCAGTTTCAGTTACTACATGCGCACTCCATGAGTTGTGAAGTGACTCAGATCTACAATGGAATCGATTCAAAAAGGTTTCATCCGGTCGGTCAGAGCAAGAGAGAGGAGTTGCGTCATTCACTTGAGCTTGAGAGGGATAAACTTTATTTTCTCTGGCTTTCGCAAGATCGTCCCAAGAAGGGTTTGCATATTGTACTGCGCGCTTGGGAAACGTTGCATGAAAAATAC
>JALSPH010000048.1 GCA_026986055.1 Campylobacterales bacterium | reverse complement strand
TACCCCAAAAGGCTCCAAACGCTCCTTTACACTCTTGAAGTGTTGAGCGCACAGAAGCGTAGTAGGGACGACAAAGGCGCTCTGATACCCCGACTTGGCCACCGCCAAAATAGCGTTCATAGCCACTTCGGTCTTTCCGAAACCGACATCTCCGCTTAAGAGTCTGTCCATAACACGACCGCTTGAAAGATCGGCAAATATCTCTTCTACCGCCCTTACCTGATCTTCGGTATACTCGAAACCCGCCGCCTCCCTGAAAGCTGCAAGCTCCGGTATGTCGGTTTCGATCTTGAGCCCCTTTATCATCATCCTTTTTGCGGACATATTCACTATCTCGCCCGCTATGGCAAAAAGCCGCTCTTTCACTTTGGCTTTCAGCCTCGTAAAGCCACCTTTGCCGAGGCGGTCCAAAACCGGTAGAGAGCCGCCTTCGGCTATATAGCGGTCTATCATGTCGAGGTTTTCCACCGGCAACAAAAGAGTATCGTCGTTTTGGTAGGCTATATGGACGAAGTCCCTGACGGCTCCAAGTACCTGGTGCGGCTCTATGCCCTTGAAAAGACCTACACCGTAATTTTCATGGACCACATAATCGCCCGGCTTCAGATCGTCGAGCAAAATTGTAGGTCGTTTGGGCGCTCTCTTTTTGAAAGGTTTGTTTAGCGAAACGATGATTCTATCGGGAGTCAAAAGATTTACGATACCCTCATCTTTGACTATTTTGGCGCCTGCAATATTTTTAATCGTGCTTCTTCGCACCAAAGCTTCGCTTGAAGCTATTATGACGAGCTCTTTTTCGGGGTAGTTTTCGCTCAATATATCGACATTTATCGGCTCGATCACTCTCGTTACCGATGTTGTCGGAACCACAGGTATATCAAAGCGCGCTTTAGGCAAAGCATTTTGAGCATGTTCGTAAGCAAAAGATATCTCCTCTCTCAAATCCTTCACCATCACAGCCTCTTTGCCTGCCATCAAGTCGTGCGCCAGATCGTCAAGATGCCATAAACCCAAAGAGGAGAGATCTTTTACGAAAACATCGCTGCTGCTTTCTTGAACCCTTTTTAAAATGGTCTCGAACATCTTTTTATCTATACTAAAGAGTGCAGGCTCTATTACGACACTCTCTATCTCTTCATCCTTGTTGGACTTTTGAGTCTCCACTTCAAAAGTTCTGATACTCTCTATTTCGGTATCGAAAAGGCTTATTCGCCACGGCAACTTGCTTGCCGGTGAGTATATGTCTATAATATCTCCTCTTATGGAGACCTCACCTCTCATCTCGACTATATCGACGAAGTTGTAGCCCCATGCGTAAAACTTCTCTTTCAACTCTTCAAGATCGATCTCCTCTCCGAAAGAGAGGGTCATACTCTTTAAAAGCTGCGGACGGGGAAGAGGGTACAAAAGGGTACTGAAGGGTGAAATCAAAAGAGTCTTAGAGTCCGCTCTATAGTATCTGCCAAGGGCTTTTGTCAAGGAGAAGAGCTCCTCTTGCCAGCTTCTAAGATCCTCTCCGTATGTAGCACGAAAGTCGGGCAAAACGACACTCTTTATATCGTGCAGTTTCGCTACCGTAGCGGCAGTTTGCGCCTCTTTATCGTTTTCGCAAACGATTATTTGAGGCCTCTTACCCCCTTTAAAATAGTCGTACAGAGAGGCTTCAAACCCCATTTTCACTCTCCTTCGTAACTCTCATAGCCTCTATCTCGCCGCTGCATTTACCGCCACCGAAAATCTCCAGCTCTATACACCAAATATCGCCATATACACTGCCGCTTAGATAGACCTCCCGAGCCTCCACTTTTCCGCGAACCAATCCTGTCGAAGTTATGATGACGTAGCTTTTGGCAACGACGTCACCTTCGACCTCTCCGTCGACGTGGACCCCTCCGCTGCTGAAGATGGAGCCTTCGATTCTGGTACCGGGTGCGATGACGGCGGTATCGCCTGAACTGCCATATGATTTATTAGTGCGATGAAAGATTCCCATGGTACTCTCTTTACCTTTTTAAATATCGATCTGTAACTACCCTTTTTCCACTTCAAGAAGTGGTATGGATTTAGCGGACGGGTCAAGAAACGAATCTCGTAGTGCAGATGGGGAGCGGTACTCATACCGCTGTTTCCGCTAAAACCTATTATGTCTCCCTTTATCAGAGTATCACCCATTTTTACCGCCACTTTTTTCAGGTGGCCGTAGAATGTCTTGAAGCCGAATCCGTGGTCGACTATGACAAGGTTGCCGTACCCGCTTCGCTTATGGTAGCCCGCATACTCTACGACTCCATCCGCGGTCGTCCATACAGGCTTTCCTCTTTTTGCTCTTAAGTCTATTCCGGAGTGGAACTCTTTACCCCCTTTAACGGGGTGTCTTCTCCAGCCAAAAGCGCTCGTTATCCCCTCGTTTTTCAGCGGATAACCGTTTGGAACCATCGAAAAAAGGAGTGCTAGGTTGGCCGCTGAAAGAGCTATGTTTTCAACCCTCGTAGTCGTAGAGATGTTGTTTTCGGGAGTCTCTTTCAAAAAAAGCTCGATATCCGTAAGCCTCTCTCCAAGCGCATCAAGCGCCTCCTGGCGCTCTTTTATCAGATCATTAAGCGATACAATCTCTCTTTCCAAAACCTTTTGTCTAAGTTTCGCCTCTTCGTATGACTCTTCGAGCCAATACATATAGAGGTATGTCGAAACGGCCGCAACTATGGCTATCAACAGAGCGACGAGAGATATCCACTTCACTATCTGCCCGAGAGTGAACTGTCTGAAACCCTTTGTATCGGTTATAGTAATAAGAATTTTATGTTTCATGATCTTTTCAAAAAGGCTTCCGCGACTGCGAACGATCCAAAGACAAGATACTCCTCCTCCTCTTTGACTCCTTCAAACTCTCCACTCTGCAAACCTGCACTCTCTATCGCTTTTTTCAACCTTTCGGGCGCCATAACCCTTTGGTTCTCTACCTCTATTATCTCCACTCTTTCAACGAAAGGCGCCAAAATCTTCAGCACCTCATCCACATCTTTATCCTCAAAAGCGTTATATACCAAAACAGGCCTCTTCAAATCAAGTGCAGCGGCAACGGCACGCGCGGCAAGCGGGTTGTGGCCGACATCCAAAATCACATTCGGAGCGATCCTCTCGAAACGGCCTTTCAACTTTACACTCTCCAACGAAGATGGGTCCGGCACCTTTCCCGTCAAGATTTTAGCCGAAGCAAATGCCGTAGCGGCATTTTCAGATATGAAAAAGGGCCAACCCTTTCTTTTAGAGTACTCCTCTATCTCTTCTATGAGAGTTCCTGAAAGGAGTTTCGACGGAAAGTAGAGAGTGCTTCCCCTCTCTTTGGCGATATTTCTGGCTATCTGCAGAGTTTCATCGTAGGGCTGAGGAGAGATCACTACATCTTTTGCCATACACCTCAGCTTCGTTCCTGCTATCTCCTCTATAGTTTCACCCAAAAAGGCCTGATGGTCAAATCCGATAGGCGTTATTACGCTAAGCTCCCTTTTGGTCACGGATGTTGCGTCGAACTCTCCGCCAAGTCCGGCTTCAAGAACCACAATATCGCACTTTTCAAAAGCCACAAGTGCCAAAAGCGTCGTATACTCGAAGTAGCTGAGCGCATCGGCCGTCTCCTTCGAGAGCCACCCCATCAGTTTTTCGTGACTCTCCTGAAGTGCCTCATCAGAAATGTCCGATCCGTCTATCCAGATGCGTTCATTGAACCTCAAGATATGAGGCGATGTGTAGTGTCCTACGCTAAAACCCTCTCTTCTTAGAAGTTCGGCAAGTATGCGTCCGGTACTACCTTTGCCGTTGGTGCCGACTATATGGACTATGCGGTAATTTCCAAGAGAGTTTTCTACGTATCCGTAAGCCTCGGGCATTCTCTCAAGGTCGATTTTATCGTAAAAAAGGGGTTTATTGTTTAAAAACTCTTCAAAAGACATTGATTCAAACGACAATTCTGTTACGCCCGCCCTCTTTCGCTCTGTAGAGGTTCTCGTCGGCTGCTTTTATCATACTCTCCATATCTTGACTCGATGCCCTGTCGGCCACTCCTCCGCTCACCGTTACGGGAATACGCCTCCCTTTGTATAAAAATCTGCTCTTTTCTACAATCTCTCTAAGTTTGTTGGCGAACTTGTAAGCACCCTCTTTGTCGGTCTTAGGCAAGATCACCATAAACTCCTCTCCGCCCCACCGTCCGACAATGTCAAGCTCTCTGCTGTATCTTCTTAGCTGCTTTGCGAAAGAGGCGAGAATAGTATCACCCGCATCGTGTCCGTATGTGTCGTTTACCGACTTGAATCGGTCAAGGTCGAAAAGCACTACCGAGTAGTTGTCTTTGTAGCGCTTGAAGGCCGCTTCAAGCTTAGAAAGTGCATCGTCAAGCCCCCTTCTATTGGGAAGTTTGGTCAACGTATCGGTAGAAGATTTTTTCCTCTCTTTAAGAAGCGCC
>JALSPH010000047.1 GCA_026986055.1 Campylobacterales bacterium | reverse complement strand
GTCGGTCCGACAAGACCGTAAAGGTCGTGAATATACTCCAAAAATCCAAGGTAGTGCAGGGCACCTACGGCGGAGAGGATTCCGAAAAAGAAGAGAAGAGTGTCGTTCTCCACCTTCTTCATGTTCACGAATACGTCATACCCGCCCTTTCCGGTATGTTTCAGGCGGTATGAGTGGAGTTTGAGCAAAGAGAGACCGAACATCATACCCCACATAGCAGGAAAGTGGAAAAACTGGTGTCCAAGCACCGCTATGGCAATAGTGGCGGCACCAAGCCATATAACGAACTTTCCTCCATCTTTCATCTGAGGAATCTCTTCTATGGCGGCATCGAAATGGGGTTCGCCGTTTGGAACATATCTTGAAAGAAGCCACGCCGTCAATACCCAGCCGGCGATGGATGGGACAAAAAGATATAGAAAGTCGACAAACTCACCCTTTCCGGCTGTCCAAGCCATCAGCGTCGTGATATCTCCAAAAGGGCTCCAGGCGCCTCCCGCATTTGCAGCTACCACTATATTGACGGCTCCGGCCACGAGGAACTGCTTGTTCTCTTTGTCTATCGTAAAAAGGACGGTAGAGAGAATCAAAGCCGTAGTCAGGTTGTCAGCGACGGGAGAGATAAAGAAGGCAAGAAGTCCGGTAAGCCAGAAGAGTTTTTTGTAACTGTACCCTTTGGATACCAGCTTATATTTCAGTACATCGAAAACCTTCCTCTCTATAAGCGTCTCTATAAAGGTCATAGCGACAAAGAGGAAGAAGAATATTTCGGCGATCTCCAATATGAGCTTCTCCATCTCATCGTGCAGAGGATCCGGATTTAATCCGTTCAAAGCGTAATATACGCCTATAAACATAAACATAGCCGTTCCCGCAAATAGTGCAGGTTTTGCCTTGTTTATCTCATACTTCTCTTCGGTAGCTATGAAGTAGTATGCAACTATAAAAATAGCCAGGTCTATAATACCGACCCACGTCGTCGTCAAATGCATCGTCGCTTCGTGCATGCTTTTCCTTTACTTTAAAATATTTCGATAAATATCGTCACTCTACGTTAATTTTGTAGCCTTCCGCGCTATTCGTTCAAAATATAGTGAGCGCCCACGGACTCCTCTCTAGCAAGTGCACTCTCTATGATATTGCGCGCAGTTTTCAGACGCAGCGCCAGAAGTCGGCCTATGGTCAAGTGCTGAACATCGTCTACGAAATCAAGAGCTCGTTTGAGACCTGAACGGGTTCTGACGATCCCAACCTCCTGCCACATCGTTCTTCTAAGCCGCTGCTTCAAAATGGTGTCGTCCTTTTCCACAAGTGCACCTTTGAACTCGGCGAACGGCGGCTTATGGCTCCATGAGAAAGATTTGGCGTTCATCTTAAATGCAGCTCTTCGCCCAAAGACAAGCCCCTCCAGCAAAGAGTTGCTGGCAAGCCTGTTGGCACCGTGAACTCCGGTACTTGCTGCCTCGCCGACTACATATAGATTCTCAAGACCCGGCACGCACCCGTCAAGGTCACAGGCTATCCCGCCTATGGCGTAGTGAAATGCCGGCGAGATGGGAACAAGATCTTTAGGAAGGTTGAACCCAAGTCCGGCAAGCGCCTTTTTTATATTCGGAAATCGATGTGCGAAAAACTCCTCTTCGAACATATCCATCTTAAGGTAGACCCTGCTTTCGGTACGCTTTTTATAATCGAAAACAGCACGACTCACTATGTCGCGCGGTGCAAGCTCTCCCCTCTCATCGTAATCGAAAAGAAATCTTCTCCCGTTTTCGTCGACAATTTGCGCCCCCTCGCCCCTTAGAGCTTCGGTCAAAAGCTGCTTTCTGGCCCACTGGTTCTCGACATAGACGGTTGGATGATACTGCATCATCTCCATCATTTCTAATCTTATGCCACGCTCAAGACATATGCCGTGGATATCTGAACTGATGGTGCGTGAGTTGGTATGGTAGGCGTAGAGACTCCCCACTCCGCCGCTGGCTATTATGATATTGTCGGCGTAGAGCTCTTTTATCTCTTCGTTTATCAGAGCCCGAAGGCCGTAGCAGGTGTCGCCTGAACGAAGCAGGTCGAAAACACGTACATTGTATATGAACGGGTGTGGATTCTGTTTCATCAGGAACTGATGCAGGTAACGCCCCGTCGCGTCACCGCCTGCATGAAGAATTCTCGGGCGGCTGTGCGCAGCCTCTTTTGTATAGAGAATATCCCCTTTTTCGTCACGGTCGAACTCGAAACCCCGCTCTATAAGGTCACCGACCACATGGATGCTCTCTTCCACCATCACCTTTACGGCCTCTTCGTTGCAAAGCCCCGCTCCCGCTTTTAGGGTATCTTCTATATGCGACTCCACATCCTCCGCATCTACGGCAGCCGCAACGCCTCCCTGTGCATAGAAGGTGTTGCACTCCCAAGGGATATCTTTACACAATATAAGTACGCTCTTGCTTCTTGGAATGTGAAGCGCCGCGTACAACCCGGCTATACCCGCACCGATGATTATGACATCATATTTCGCATCGCTTCTCATCTAAATAGACTCGCTTTCTCCTTTGGATAGTAGGGCGGCTTTTTGTAGCCGCACCCGGTAGCAACCATAAGAAGTGATGCTATAATAATGATATGAAAAAAGTTGAAACCGTTCTTAACCATCTACTCTCTCAACCTCTATATTCCCGTATGCAGAGTCAAAAATGTTTCGATCTTTTGAAAAAATCGCTTCCGGCGACTCTGCAGAAGGGTATTCTATTTATATATGTCAAAAACAGGACTCTATTTTTCGCTCTCAAACATCCTGCCTACAAAATGGAATTTGATTATAAGCTCTCTTTAATTAAGAACCTATTAACCACCCTTCCGCCCCTTCAAGAGGCTTGCGGATGCTACAAGATAGAGCGCCTCAAGGCTTTCGTTTCCAAGTTTGCCCCCAAAGAGAAAGAGAGTACACAGAGTGTCCCAAAATATAAAGAGAGATCGAGCGGCGAGTTTGAAATAGAGTGCAAAAACGAGAGGGTTAAAGAGGAGTTTATAAAACTCAAAGAGACTATACGATGCTCCAAAGCCTGAAAAATCTTCCCGACAAACCGGGTATCTACCAATATTTCGACGAGAGCGGCAGGCTTCTTTACGTCGGTAAAGCCAAAAGCCTCAAAAAGAGGGTAAGAAGCTATTTCAGAATGACACCGAAGATCGGACCGGCACCCAACCTTGGAGCGAGAATCTCCATGATGATAAGCAAAACGGCACGCATAGAGACGATCGTGACGGCAACCGAAAGCGATGCACTTCTGCTTGAAAACTCCCTGATAAAGCAGCTAAAACCCAAATACAACATACTCTTAAGAGATGACAAAACATACCCATACATCTACATAGACTTAAGCGAGCCCTTTCCGCGCCTCGAGATGACAAGAAGGGTCGTAAAAGGAAAAAAGGTGAAGTATTTCGGCCCCTTTCCTACAGGAGCCAGGGATATTCTCGCCTCCATCTACGAACTTGTTCCTCTGGTTCAGAAAAAGGGGTGTTTGAAGGGGAAAAAAGCGTGTCTTTTTCACCAGATAGGTCGCTGCTTGGCCCCGTGCGAGGGCAAGGTTGACTCAAAAGAGTACTACAGACACATAGAAGAGGCGCTCATGTTCATACACAACAAAAAGAGACTCGTTGCAAAACTTAAAGAGAAGATGTCATTTTACGCAGAGGGTATGCGTTTCGAAGAGGCTGCCGCCATTCGCGACAGAATAGAGAGAATAGAGAAGATCGAAGATATAAGCGGTATAGATATCGCAAGAGCGGAAAATCTAGACATCTTCGCCATCTCCTGCGACGAAACGAGCGGTGTCGTGGTAAGGCTCTTCATGCGTGAAGGGAAGATAGTCTCTACAAGCCACACCTACTTCACTCCATACGACGGGATCGATATAGAGGAGATATACAGACGTACGATACTCGAATTTTATGGTAGCGACACACCCTTTACCGCAAAAGCGGTTCTTACGGCACATCCGCTGAAAGAGGCATCCGAACTCTCGGCACTGCTTAGCATCAGAGCAGGCAGAAGCATAGAGATACAGACTCCGGTAAGAGGGGCGAAAAAGAGGCTTGTAGAGCTTGGAGTTCAAAATGCGAAAGAGCTGCTGAAACTGCAAAAAAGCAGGCCCAAATCGCAACTGCCTGAAAAGATAGCGGAGCTGCTCGGACTTGATGAAGCCCCCACAAGGGTAGAGATTTTCGACAACTCCCACCTGATGGGCAAAGCGTGTGTCGGAGCTATGGTGGTTTTTGACAAAGATAGATGGGAGAGGGAGAGTTACCGCCACTACAACCTGAATGCAAAAGATGAGTATGGGCAGATGAGAGAGATGCTGAGTCGCAGAATCTCCTCCTTTGATAGCATGCCACCACCCGATCTGTGGCTTTTGGATGGAGGAGAGACTCTTAGAGAACTTGCCGTAACACTTCTTGAGAGTGCAGGGGTA
>JALSPH010000046.1 GCA_026986055.1 Campylobacterales bacterium | reverse complement strand
CCGCACTCTTTTTGGACGATAAAACAAGAGCCGAGCTACACGAAGCTGCGGTCAAAGCTACAAAACATATAGGGTACGAGAGTGCCGGAACTTTCGAGTTTCTTGTAGACAAGCACAAAAACTTCTACTTTATGGAGATGAATACCCGTCTTCAGGTCGAACACTGCGTCAGCGAGATGGTAAGCGGCATCGACATAATAGAGTGGATGATACGCATAGCCGAGGGGGAGAGGCTTTTTGAGCAGAGTGAAGTAAATCTCAAAGGGCACGCCATAGAGTGTCGTATAACTGCCGAAGACCCCGTAAATTTCATGCCTTGTCCCGGCAAGATAAACAAGTGGATAGCCCCAGGCGGGAAAGATGTGCGCATAGACTCACACGCCCACGCCGGCTATATAATCCCGCAGCACTACGACTCGATGATAGGCAAGGTCATAGTCTGGGGGGAGGATAGAATGAGGGCTATAAAGAAGATGCAAAGGGCGATGGATGAGTTCGAAATAGGGGGTATAAAGAGCGTCATAGATTTTCATAGACGCATGATGAGAAACCCCGACTTCATCGAAAACCGCTTCGATACAAAATATCTCGAAAAGAATCTCTGAAACTCGAGGGTGCTTCAAGGCAGATAGACTGTAGGAGATTTGAAGCGCCCTTTTAAAACTTCCACATTAGCGAAACTCTCTGCTGCATATCGACCTTTTCGATATCTTTCGGAGGGGTCGAATCGTAGTCGTACTTTATGGATAGTAGAAGAAAAAAGTTTCTATATATGGGAGTCTGGAGCTCTGCAAGAGAGTAGAGGTTGTAGTCCGATAGACTTTTCGGTTTTGGCTGGTAGTAGATGTAGGTGTTGAATCTCGCTTTTGTGGCGAAAGTCGACGTATAGAATATGTAGCTGCTTATGCGCAAGTTTCTCTGCATAGGGTCCGTTTGAGGGTTAATAAAGCGTATCTGTTCATATATCGGCCCGGCTGCAACGTACCCTTTCCCGTAACTCTTTGAACTAAAGAGCCTCCATCTTATATCCCCTCCCGCTACGAATCGGTTCTTTATGCCGTTGATTCTGTTGTTTTCGCTTTGCAGGAATGTTTCGAAGTAGAGTTCGGGAGTCATCCTGTGTAGATAACGCAGATGTGCCGAGCCTCTGTTCTCTATCGATTTCCCTTCGGTATCGGTATATTTGTAATCTCCAAAGAGCCAAAACGCCGAGCTTTTGTTGTCGTCGTAGCGAATGTTCAGGTCTGCGCCGACTTCCGTCTTTTCCGTGTTGCCGCGCCTGTTGGAGAGAGAGAGGGAGGTGGAGCCGCTTAGGCCCGGATGCTCCCCTATCTCTATGGGAGTTACGTCTATGTAAGCTATTAGCGGCGCTGCCGCCAGAAGCGCTAAAAGAGCTCTTTTCACTCTAAGCTCCCCGTCAAGGAGTGCGGACCACTTTGATCTTGGCGGCGGCTCTGAGTTTGTCGAAATGGCTCTCGATCGCCTCTTGCTGTTTCTGCTCGATCCATTTGGCGAAAACCTGCTGTTTTACCTCTTCGAAAGGGAGCGGTTTTCGGTTTATGAAGCTCCGGACCAAAAATGTGACGTACTCGCCTCCTATGGGAATGATCTGTGTGAACTCCCCTTTTGGAGTTTTTGTCAAGAGAGAGAGAAGTTGGCGATTGAGGTTTTTCGTATCTATGGTTTCACTCTTTTGGCTGATGTCGGGTATGGAGGCAAGAGGGTTTTTCATTACTGCCTCCAGTGCCCTTTTGTCTCTTGAGGAGTACTCCACTACCTCGATCTTTTCCGGTAGAGAGAATTCGTTTATATGAAGATTGTAGTACTCTTTTAGGGTTTCATCGCTGGGGCTCTCTATCTTTGTGCTCAAAACCCTTTTGTAGAGCCTCTCTTGCAAAAGGCGCTCTTTTACCCGTTTCTTGTACTCGCTCCAGTCGACTCCCTCTTTTGCCAGGATTGTGCGCATCTTCAGTGAGTCGATACCGTTTTGTTGAGCTATGCGCTCTATCTCCATATTTACGTCATAGTCGTCCACCGTGACGCCTAGGCGTTTGAGTTCGGCCTCTTTTATTCTCTCTTTTATAAGAAGCTCTATGGCTTTCGTCTTTGGAATACCCAGACTCTTTTGGGTCTTGTAGATTTCGTAAAGGGTGATGGGCTGACCGTTTACCACAATGCTGACGGCATCTACCAGCCCGGCTGAAAGCGGTGCGGAGAGTATTGTGAAACAGAGCAGTATGGTCGAGAAGATTTTTTTCATCGTTACATAAGCCTTC
>JALSPH010000045.1 GCA_026986055.1 Campylobacterales bacterium | reverse complement strand
TATCACTCTAATTGTATCAGCTTTTTATCTAAAAGAAACTATAATTGGACCAAATTAAAACCAAGGAATTCAAATTATGGTAGTTACACGTTTTGCCCCTTCTCCTACGGGGTTTTTGCATATTGGAGGGCTTAGAACCGCCCTTTTCAACTATCTGTGGGCGCGTCGAAACGGAGGCGAGTTCAAACTAAGAATCGAAGATACCGACCAGAGCCGCAATTCGGCGGAGGCCACTAAAGCGATTCTGGAAGCGTTTGATTGGGTCGGTATGGACTATGACGGCGAACCGGTCTATCAGTCCGACCGTTTCGATCTGTACAGAAGCTACATAACGAAGCTGCTCGATGAAGGAAAGGCTTACTACTGCTATATGAGCAAGGAGGAGCTAGACGCTTTGAGGGAAGAGCAGATGGCAAGAAAAGAGAGACCGAGGTACGACGGGCGCTATCGAGACTTTACGGGTGAGCCTCCGAAGGGGGTCGAACCGGTAGTGCGAATAAAAGCGCCTCTTGAAGGGGAGATAGTCTTCGAAGATGGTATAAAAGGTACGATAACGATCAAAGCTGACGAAGTGGATGACTTCATCATAGCCAGAAGCGACGGGACGCCGACATACAACTTCGTCGTAGCCATAGACGACGCTCTGATGGGCATGACCGACGTCATAAGGGGGGACGACCACCTCTACAACACGCCAAAGCAGATAATCGTATACGAAGCGCTCGGCTTCAAGCTGCCGAGGTTCTACCATGTCCCCATGATCTTGGGAGAGGGTGGCAAAAAGCTCTCCAAGCGCGATGGAGCAGCCGACGTTATGGACTACAAGAGAGCGGGCTATCTGCCGGAAGCGCTTTTGAATTTTCTGGTACGTCTTGGCTGGAGCCACGGCGATCAGGAGATATTTACGATGGAGGAGATGCTCGAACACTTCGATCCGACCGATATAAACGCCTCCGCCTCCCAGTACAATCCGGACAAGCTTTTGTGGCTCAATGCCCACTACATCAAAAACAGCTCCAACGAGAGGCTTGCGAAACTTTTGGAAGATTTTGGGGTATATCTGCTGAGCCACGACAAAAGAGAGATTCTTCTTGATATATTCAAAGAGCGATGCAAAACTCTAAAGGAGATGGCCGAGCAGATAAAAGAGGTTCTCGAAACACCAAAAGATTATGACGAGAAAGCTTTGAAAAAGGGGATGAAAGGTGAGGCCGTAGATATTTTGAACTCTTTCGCCGACGCTTTAAGGGAGCAAAAAGAGCTGCACCTCCCCACCGACTTCCATGCTCTTATGGAGAGTTTCGTCAAGGCAAAAGAGATAGGTTTCGGCAAGATAGGAATGCCTCTTAGGGTTGCGCTCATAGGGCGTCTTGGGGGGCCGGACCTTAGCGATGTCATGAGCATAATAGGAAAAGAGGAGACGATAGAGCGCATAGAGAATCTCCTGAAGTATATGAAGGAAAAAGATGCCTAATACAATAACAGACGATGAAGTTCTAAAGTACCATGAAGGGGGAAAGATAGGGGTTGCTATAACGAAACCTTGCGACAGCGCCAGAGACCTCTCCATGGCATATACTCCGGGAGTGGCCAAGCCATGTCTGGAGATAGAGAAAGATCCGGCAAAAGGGTACCTCTACACAAACAAAGCAAATCTCGTAGCGGTGATAACGAACGGTACGGCCGTTTTGGGGCTCGGCGACATAGGAGCTTTGGCCAGTAAGCCGGTAATGGAGGGAAAATCGGTACTCTTCAAGAAGTTCGCGGGAGTCGACGCTTTCGATATAGAGCTCGACGAGAAGGATTCGGATAGATTCATAGAGATCTGCAAAGCTCTGGAGCCGACTTTCGGAGGCATAAATCTTGAGGATATTAAGGCGCCGGAGTGTTTCGAGATCGAAAGAAGGCTCAAAGCCGAGACAAACATTCCAGTCATGCACGACGACCAGCACGGTACGGCCATCATAACCACGGCAGGTTTGATGAACGCTTTGGAACTAACCGGAAAAGATATCTCCCGGATGAAGATAGTGGTCATAGGGGCGGGGGCCGCCGGTATCGCATGTGCCTCGATGTATCGCCAACTGGGGGCAGGGAAGATAGTTATGATAGACTCGAAAGGTGTCGTTCATAGCGGGAGGGACGACCTCAACCCTTATAAGGCGCAGTTTGCACTCGATACCGACGATAGGACTCTTGAAGATGCGATGAGGGGGGCCGATATGATGCTTGGGCTCTCCAAGGCGGGGTTGGTGACGCAAGATATGGTAGCTTCTATGGCGCCAAACCCCATAATCTTCGCACTTGCCAACCCTGTTCCGGAGATTTTGCCCGAAGAGGTCGCCGAAGTCCGAACGGATGTTATGATGGGTACCGGCAGGAGCGACTACCCAAACCAGGTAAACAACGTACTCGGTTTTCCCTTCATATTCCGCGGAGCACTTGACGTTCGGGCGACCGCCATAACCGAGGGGATGAAGATGGCGGCGGCAAAGGCGCTTGCCGACCTGGCAAAAGAGCCGGTGCCGCAATACGTAAAAGATGCATACGGGGGAATAGATCTGAAGTTCGGACCGGATTATCTGATACCCAAGCCTTTCGACAAGAGAGTTTTGCTTTGGGAGTCGGCTGCGGTGGCCAGAGCGGCATACGAAGAGGGGGTGGCGCAGGTGGAGAGTTTCGACTACTGCAGATACAGGGCCAAGCTTGCCGCCGATATGGGGCTTGTCATGGCCGATCCGTGCGAGTAGCGTCGAGCTACAGCTTATGAAATTCGCCTCTAAACAGGATTCTCCAGGGTGATCTGAAGGAGAGTGTTCACCAGCAGAGCGATCTCTTCTATCTTTTCTCCTCCTTGGAGCAGGAAGTTTTCGAAGCTCTCCTGCAGCAGCTTGTGCCTCTCTTCGCAGTCGTGGAGATAATTTTCGAGCGCCTCTTCCATGGTCTCCTCTTTACGTTGATAGTGTATCACCTTTTCACTCAAAGATGTGACTGCAAACTCTATGAACTCCCCAAGCTGCCTCTTTATCGTATGTTCTCTCTCGTTTTTGGGTCGGTACTTTTCGAGTGCTTCTAGAATCTCGTTTATGTGCAGCCTCTTTATCACGGAGTGCATGAGGTGTGCGGTTTCGGTAAACGGGCGGTGGTTCTTTTCATGGAGAATTATCGCCGCAATCGTGAACTTCAGATAGGGGAGATGGTGGAAGAAGCGGTTGAGGCGGCCGCTTTGTTCGATAACGCTCTCTATCGACTCTTCGGGGGTTCTTTCCATCAAAGCCGAAAGGTCGCTCTTGTATCGCAGAAGCGCCCCCGCATCTATCTGATCCGGCGGCAGATGGCGCATCATCCAGCTTATGGCGAACGTAATGGTGCTCTCTATTTCGAAGAGTAGCTCGTACTCTCTTTGCGCCTCTATCTCGTAATCGTGCCTAAATATCTCGTATCTTATATCGTTGCATCCGAATAGCTGGTTGCATATGAGGTAGCTTTTTATCTTCGAAACCATTCTTTCGCGCCCAAGCTCGGCGTAGTCGCTGATGAAGGTTATGCCTGCGTTGTTTATTATGCGGTTGGCGATGAGAGTCGCGGATATTTCACGTTTTAACGGATGGTCCAAAATTTCGTCTTCATATATGGCGGCGAAAGTTTTCGGAAAGTATTTCAAGAGGTACTCTTGCGCGAAGGCCTCTTCCACAAAATCGCTCTGAAGCAGAAGACCTTTTAGAAATATCTTGGTATAGGAGAGAAGAGTTCCCAAAACGGGTCTGACGATTGCCCCATTTTCGTCGAGAATCCTCTCTATCTTCTCATCTTTGGGTATATAAAACTCTTTTCGGCTAAATACCGGAAGCTCTCGCTCCAGAAGGGAGATGGTCCGCAAAAAGGGGACGATATCGTTTCGGCTTCTTATTTGATCCAGAGAGATGGCCAAAGATTGGTAGTAGTTTGTCCATAATACCCGATTCATCACCATATCGGCCTGCTTTTGGAGGGCTTCGGTTCTGCTCGCTTCGTCCATCTGCCCCTTTTTGACCAAAGAGCCGAGAGTTATCTTCAGGTTCACTTCGTAGTCGCTTGTGTTCACGCCTGCCGAGTTGTCGATGGCATCGAGGTTTATGAAGCCGCCTGCTTTGGCATACTCTATACGTGCAGGCAGGGTGAAACCGAGATTCCCCCCTTCGCATACGGCGCCCACTTTGAGATCGGAAGCATCGACTCGCACATTCTCATTGGCTTTGTCCCCCACATCCAGGTTACTCTCCCAGCTTGCCTTTACGTAGGTTCCGACTCCGCCGTTGAAAAGGAGGTCGGCTTTGGAGCGCAAAACAGCTTGGACCAGCTCTTCTCCGCTCATGCTTTTGCGTGTCGTTTTGAGAAGCTTTCTTATCTGTTGCGAGAGAGGTATCTCTTTTTCATCGCGCTTGAAAACACCGCCTCCTCTGCTTATTTTGCTCTTGTCGTAGTAGCCCCATCCACCCTTCGGGCTTGCATCGAAGAGTCTTTTTCTCTCCTCCCACGACAGTTCCGGATCGGGGGTCGGGTCTATGAATATCTCATTGTGGCTGACTGCGGCGACAAGCTTGAACTTGCGGCTAAGCAGCATTCCGTTTCCGAAGACGTCGCCGTTCATGGAGCCGATACCGACAACGGTAATGGGGGTTTCGTATATGTTGACCCCTCTTTCTATGAAGTGCCTCTCCACGGAACGAATAGCCCCTTTTGCCGTAATGCCGAGCTCTTTGTGGCTGTACCCTCTGCTCCCGCCGCTGGCGAAAGCATCACCCATCCAGAATCCCCGTCGCAGAGCTATCTCGTTGGCTTTGTCGCTCATGTGGGCCGTACCTTTGTCCGCGGCAACCACGAAGTAGGTGTCGTCATCGTCGTATCGGACTATATTTTCAGGAGTGACGGCTTTGCTCTCCTCGATATTGTCGACCATATCCAAAAGTGCATCGATATACATTTCGTAAAATAGTGCGAAGCGCTCTTTGTCTAGCCTCTCTTTGGGCTCTTTGATAATGAAGCCCCCTTTGGCGCCCCGTGGGATGATTATGGCGTTTTTCCCCTCCTGTGTGAGCATGAGCGATCTTACTTCCACCCTGAAGTCTTCGAACCTGTCGCTCCACCTTATGCCTCCGCGGCTCACTTTGCCCATTCTCATATGGACTCCGCTAAAGAGGTAATGGTGCACGAAAGTCTCTATGGCCGGCTGTATCCCCCTGATACGACTCTCTATCTCGTCCGTATGAGTCTTGAAGGCGATCGTCTCTTTTTCGAGAAAGTAGTTCGTGCGCACCATGACCCGAACCATCTCGAAGATGGTTCTTATGACCATATCTTCGGTTATGTGGGTGATCTGGTGCAGCATCTGCAAAATCTCTTTCTCTGTTTGCGCCATCTTCGATTTTCTGCTTTTAAGAGCCGGGTCGAATTTGAGAGAGAAGTACTCAAGAAGCCTTTTGGTTATCTCATGGTATCTGGTAAGAACATCCGTTATCGTAGCAATGTTGAACGAGAGTACGAGCTGGTTTTCGAAATCTATCAATGCATAAAGAAGCTGGAGCTCTCTGGGAGATAGGTTTTCAAGGAGAGTCATTTTAAGAAGGGGAGTGTTCGGCAGCTTGGGAGAGCATAGCATCATCTTCACAAGCTCCAAAATATTATCTTTGGCCCTCTTTATCATCTCGATCTCTCTGTTGCCTATTTTGTAGCGGCTTACAAATATCTTTCCCCTCTTATGGTCGATCTCGTAGGAGATTTCGCTATGGATGCCAAGGCCTATATTTTTTAAAAGAGGAACGACCTGCGTGAGCATGAAGTGGGTCGTGCCGTAGAGTTTCAGATAGAGATCTTTGTTTTTATCCTCTATGAACTCTGCGGCAAACGGCGAGGAGTCAAGCTCTTTTTCGATATTTTGCGGAATTTCAAGATCGTCACTTCTCAATATCTGGTGGCACGCTTTGGCAAATCTTTCATCCAGACCCATTCAAACCCCTTTCTATTTTCTCTGCAGGTAAAGGCTTTCCGAAGTGGTGGCCCTGGCCGAAATCTATACCGAGCTCTTGGACTTTCAGCAACACACCTTCTGAGTGTACATACTCCGCAACGGTTTCAAGATTTGCCGTTTTGGCAAAATCTACGATCGTTCTAACCACCAGTTGAGCATGTTCGCTGCTCTCTATGTCCTTTATCAAAGTTCCGTCGATCTTCAAAATATCGACGCTCAGCTGCAGCAGTTTCTCGAAGTTGGAGTATCCGCTTCCAAAGTCGTCTATGGCTATCTTGCAGCCGAAGCCTCTAACCTCTTCGATAAACTCTCCAAGCAGATCGTAATCCTCGATCTCTTCGCTCTCGACGATCTCGAAAACTATTCGAGAAGCGCTCTTTCGGTAACTCTTCAAAAGTTCGAAAATGTTCTTTCTGTCGTAACTGCTCATTATATCGCCCGCGGAGATGTTTACGGAAAATATAGTATCGTAGCGTGATGCGATCTTTAGGGTTTGGTGCAAAATGGCAGCCGTTATCTCTCCGCTTAGCTTCGCCTCTTTGGCGACATCCAGGAACTCTTTGGACTCAAGTATTTCACCCTTTCGCGTGCGCATCCGAGCGAGTGCCTCATATTTTGCCACAGTGCATCCTTCAAGCTCGACTATAGGCTGAAAGTAGGGAATGATATCTTTATCTTGTATGGCTCTTTTGAGCTCTTTTAGAGCACGTATGTTTTTGGATATTTTTTCGGAGACGTCGATGGAGGGGTCATATATGGTGTATCGCCTTCTGGTTGAACTTTTCGTTACTTTCAGAGCCATATCCGCAGTTTCGAATAGTTTCGTGGCGTAGCTAGCCCCTATGGAGATGGAGATGTCTATCGCAACTCCGTCGATACTCATTGCTCTTTTGTGAAACTCCTCTATGATCTCTTTTATGACCTTTTCGGTTCTCTCTTTGCTTTCAAACTCGTAAAGTATGCCAAAATCGTCACCTCCAAGCCTGTATATGTTTGCATTCAGGTATGGGGGTACGATCTCTTTTAAAATTTCGGCACTCTGCCGAAGAACCATATCTCCCATTTTTGAGCCGTAAAATTCGTTTATATGTTTGAATCGGTCTATATTTATGAGAATAAGAGCCGGGTGGTTCATCCGCTGCTTCATCGAAAGGTAGGCTTCTCTGTTTTCAAGACCGGTCAAATGGTCCGTAATAAGCGATCTTTTAAGCTTTTCGCTCACTCTTTTAAGTTTTATATTCTCCTTTTCCGATCGGAATATGAAGTACAATACCATCGTTATGGAGATGAGATAGAGAGCCAAAAAGAGCTCTCCGAGGTTGTTGATGTGGGATATCTCTCTTTTGGACTCTTTGAAAAAGCTCTCTATGGCGGACTCTATCTCTTTTTGAAAACTCTCTTTCATAATCGCTTCAAGGTCGTCATGAAATTTAGGAAAGATCTTCAAAAAGAGGGTAAGATGACCTATGGATGCCTGAAGAAGACGTTTTCTATCTTTCTCTTCAACCTCCGTTTTGAGCCTCTCAAGCTCTTTTTTATACTCTTTTATCTCCTCCAAAAAGGAGTCGTCGAGCGCATTTTTCGTCAAAAAAATGGCGGCGTTGATCTTTGAAAGAAGCACTACTGTATCTCGGTCGCTCTCATTATGCATATCGAAGATATCGTATGCTTTGAGTGTCAGTGTAGGAAGGTATACGGAGCTGTTTTTCAAGGATGCGTTTAGAGTCAGAAACTCATGGATTCTTTTCGTTACGGCTTCGAACTCCTCTTTTGCATGAAGCAGCTCTTCTCGTGTCTTCGTGTAATCTTTTCGTCGAAGAAGCCTGTTTTCCGTTAGGTTTTTAAGTCTTTGCCTGATCTTTTTTATCTGGTTCAAAACGGCGTCGTTGTCGAAGTAGGGGAAGTAGCTTGCCTGAAGCACGATGCGTTGAAGGGTGATGTAGTCCGCATCGAGTGTTTTAAGGGAGTCGGAGACTCTCTGGGTCGCCTGGAAACTGCTTTTGAGGCTGTTTTGCTGAAAGAGTATAAGGATTATCCCGATGAGTGCTGCGGCTATGGCGCCGGTTGTCTTCAGAACGAGCCATCTCACTCTACCTTACCTCTCTTCTAAAAGTATAGCCGGTTTCTTGCCGGTGAGACTCTTTAAAAATGAGGTCAAATCACGCACCTCTTCGGCGGAAAGATCGAAACCGAGATTGTGGTAAGCCATCTTTTGAAGAGCCAGTTCGAGTGTCGGTACGCTTCCGTCGTGAAAATATGGTGCCGTAAGGGCGATATTTCTGAGAGTCGGCACTTTGTAGACGTTTTTGTCGTCCGGAGTGCCGGTGATATGGTACCTATCGGGAAAACTCTCTTTCCAAGGGTATGGAAAGATGAGTCCCATTTTCTGAAAACTGTTGCCACCTACGTTTATACCGTTGTGGCACGTGGCGCAGCCGAGGGTTTTGAAGAGTCTGTACCCTCTCTTTTCGCTTTCTGAGAGTTCTGTCTCGCCGCGCAAAAAACGGTCGAATTTGCAGTCCGGCGTTATAAGCGCTTTTTCGAACTCCGCTATTGCGTCGAGCGCATCGTCGTGGGTAGGCTCTTTTTTGTAAATGTCTTGGAAGACTTTGCGGTAGTAGCCGTTGCTTCTTAGGTACTTCTCCACCTCTTTTGTTACCATCCCCATCTCGATTGGGTTGTGTAGCGGTCCGCTAGCCTGCTCTTTTAGGTCTTTCGCCCTTCCGTTCCAGAATTGACGAAAATTGAAGTAGCTGTTGTAGACGGTCGGTGCGTTGACGTTCCCCGTAACGCCGTGTACTCCTATGGAGACCGGTCTTGGGTCAGCCCCTCCATGCTCGAAACTGTGGCAGCTTACGCACGCTACACTCTTGTCCGAAGAGAGTTGCGGATCCATAAAGAGGAGTTTGCCGAGCTCCGCTTTTTTGCGGTCGTACTCTATCGTTTTCGGAATCGGCTTTATGGGCTCTGCGGCAAACAAAAGGGCCTGCGAGAGCAAAAAGAGCAACGTCAAGTGTTTGAATATATTCATAGATTATATTTTAACATATAGTTGCAAAATGGAGGCCCTCATAGCCCGCTTCTCTTTGTAAGCCATAAAAAGCGCCCCAAAGAGCGCCTCTCTCTCCATCCGATCCTATAATATATAAGTGCCAGGTACTCTTTTAAATCTTTGCAAGATATTCCGTGTTCCATCGCTTTTTTTTTCAAGATGTATATCGGCACTTTTTGCGGTTTTGAAAGGAACTCTTTTGAAAGTTTTTCGATCCGCTTGAAATATCTGGGGTGAGCACATAGTCTTGCAAAGACGAACGGGAGTTTGTATCTTCTTTTCCACTCTGCGGCAAGATCTATCCCTTCAGGGTTGTCGCCAAGGTAGTAGTGCAGAGCCTTGTCGCCTATGATAACTTTTCCTTCAAGTCCCAAAGCTTTGGCAAGAGCGTTGGAGGTGTCCGATTCGCTATCTTTTTCAAAGGAGCCCGGCAGCAAAAGCACGCTTCTGACCTCGCCGTCGGCTACGATGCCCATATCGGTGCACTTAAGCCCGCGGCTCTTTACGCTCGAGATGACTGCCGCATCTACCCTGCGACCGAAAAAGGCGCGGTTGACGCTCGAAGGCACGGAGCCGTGTCTTTGCCAGGCGCTACGCTCGGATGAGCTTTTGAGTCGCCTTTTTAAAAACATATGAAATGGAAGGAGATTGAGGTAGTCGATTTTTCTGAAAATCATGGGCGCATTATACCCTGTGTGATATAATCTTGCAAAAAAGGAAGGAGAGGCTATGGTCAAGGTCGAATTTCTGGGACCGATTGGAAAGAGCCCTATCGAAGTGGACGCATCCACGCTCGCCGAACTCGCCGAGATACTCAAAAAAGATGCGGAAGTCGCCAAGTGGCTGGAGAACTCAGCCGTAGCGGTGAACGACACCCTGGTGGAGAGCCTTGAGATGAAACTCAACTCCGGCGATAGAGTGAGCCTGCTCCCGCCGGTATGCGGCGGGTAAGCGATGGTTTTGATTTATAAAGGTCCTATAGATGTAGATTCGCTTCTTAGCCGCTGGTATGGAGCCGAGCACAACAGAAACTACGGAGCCATGGTTACCTTCGTGGGAACCGTCAGGGAGGAAAACGGCATAGAGGCTCTTAGTTTTGACATATACCGCCCATTGCTAGAGAAGTGGTTTGAAGAGTGGAAGCGAAAGCTTGAAAAAGAGGGGGCACTTTTGGCTATGGCCCACAGCGAAGGGGATGTTCCGGTGCACACCTCCTCTTTCGCCTGCGCCATCTTCAGCCCCAAGCGTCGCGTCGCTCTCAAGATGCTGGAAGCCTTTGTGGAGGATTTCAAGGCAAACGCCCCGATATGGAAGTATGACGTAGTAGAGGGCAAACGGATATATGCTGCCGAGCGCTCCACTCCGATGGCCGGCAGTGGACTTTTGGCAAAAGGTAAATAATGGGATTCATATCTTACGAAGAGTCTATGGATATCCTGTCATCGCTTGATATAGAGCCTGTCGGAGTCAGAAAGCTTCCGCTTACGCAAACTGTTTCGATGGTACTTGCGGAAGATGTCGTAGCTACCGAGAACTCTCCGCTCTACCCGACATCAGCCATGGATGGATACGCCATCATAGGGAGCGATCAGTCGCTTGGACGCCTTGAGATAGCGGAGATAAACCCCGCAGGCAGCGACGCAAAAGATCTTGAAGTGCTTCCCGGCAAGGCCATAAAGACTTTTACCGGCGCTCTTATGCCGAAAAATGCAGATACGCTGATACCTATAGAGAATGTTTCGGTGGAAGAGGGCTTCATAAAGATAGAGGAGCCGGTAGAGGTCGGGTTTTCCGTCAGGCCCGTGGGCGAGAATTTCAAAGAGGGTGAGGTGCTCATAAAAAAGGGTAGCACTATAGGGTTTGCCGAGATAGGGGTAATGGCGAGCCTAAACGTCGTAGCGCCTCTTGTTTACCAAAAGCCGAAAGTCGCCATTCTTGCAACAGGCAGCGAGGTGTTGGAGCTTGGCGAGTGTAGCGACAACCCTGCCCAAATAAGAAGCTCCAACAACTACACGTTAGAAGCTCTTGTAGCCTCTCACGGAGCGGAGGCGATTCAGCTCGGAAGCGTACACGATGAGAGGTCGGCTATAACCGATGCTATGAAAAGTGCCTTGAAGAGTGCAGATATAGTCGTGACGACCGGAGGCGTGAGCGTAGGGGATTATGACTTCGTCAAAGATGTCGTTCGTGACGAGCTTGGGTGCGAGGTGCTCTTCAAGGGTGTGAGAATCAAGCCGGGGCAGCATGTGATGGTGGCAAGAAGAGGCGAAAAGTTCATAGTGGCTCTGCCCGGGTTTGCCTACTCCTCCACCGTCACCTTCCTTCTGTACGTTCTTCCCTTGCTTTATCGCATGAGAGGATGCGAGTATGAACTTCCTGTCGTTACGGCGACTCTGAAAGAGGGTTTTGCGAAAAAGACGAAAAACAAAACGGAGTTTGCAGCCTGCAGGCTTCTTCTTGAAAATGGTGAATACTTTTGCGACTTTGAAGGAAAAAGAGGCGGTAGCAGCGCGATAATGACGAATCTCTTGGGCGGTGCCGGACTGCTTTTGGTCGATGAGAGCGAAGGAGACAAAGAGGCGGGTGAGAAGGTGAGAGTCGTAAGACTCGACTAACCGCCTCCTCCGCTCACCATTCACTTTTTAAGAAACGTTCTTATGACATCCTCTTCCACTATTTCGTTGTCGAACTTGACGACGATTATCTCTTCCGTTTCGTTCAAGTAGAAGTCCGTAACCCCGTTTATAAGTTTCAACCCATCCATCTTCTCTCTGTCGTATTCGCTGAACGGCAAGAAGATATTGTCTCTTACGCCGGGGCTTCGCATAGTGTATATCCATACTGCCCAGAAGATCGAAACGACCAGAACGAAAGAGGATACGCCTACAGCTCCGAAGTGCTGGTAGAGCCAACCCCCTATTGCACCTCCCAAGAAGATTCCTACATAGGCGAAGGTGTTGGCGACTCCCAGAGCGGCACCCTTTTGGTGCACCTTGGCGAACTTGCTGACGAAGCTTTGCAGGAGAGGCTCGAACATGTTGAAGCCTATGAAGAAGAAGACGGCACCTACGGCGAACCATAAAATGGAGTCGCTCCACCCCATCAATGCGAATGCGGCGGCTATGAAGCCTATGGAGACCAAAAAGACCTCCTTGCCTTTGCCGTACTTTTCGCCGAAGACTGCGGCAGGCCCCATGGCTACGATTCCGAAGATAACCGCGGGAAGGTAGACTTTCCAGTAATCTTCGGGCCCCATACCGAACTTCTGTTTCATGACAAGAGGTATGAGGAAAAAGGCTATCGCCATCGTGGAGCTGTGGAAGAGGAAGGTTATATACATTCTTACGAGATCTTTATCTTTGAAAACATGCTTTATCTTCGCCTCCTCTTCGGAGTAGCTGTGTTTGATCTTCGGAGGCTCGGGGACGGCCGTAAAGAGTATGAGAAGGGCCAAAAGTGCCAATATAGCGGTGAGCCAAAAGAGGGCGCTTACCGAGTAGAAGCCTCCTACAAGCGGCCCTATGATCATGGCGGCGGCAAAGCTCATGGCTATCGTCATGCCCATGACCGCCATAGCGTGAGCCCGCTGGTCCTCTCTTACGTGGTCGGCTATCATAGCGGTGACCACGGAGCCTATGGCGCCGGCTCCCTGCAGGAATCGCCCCAATAGAAGCATATATATGTTGTCGGCAAGCGCCGCTATAACCGAACCTGCAGCAAAGATCAAAAGTCCAAGAAGCAGCGTCTTTTTGCGACCTATTCTATCGCTCAAAACACCGAACGGTACCTGCAGAACGGCCTGCGTCAGAGCGTATCCGCCTACTGCAATACCGGCAAGAAGAGCCGTTCCGCCCGGTAGCTCCAGAGCGTATTGAGAGAGGACCGACAGAACTATGAAGAGCCCGAAAAACCTCAGGGCGACAATGAGACTTAAAGGTAAAACCTTTTTGAAAATCTCTTTCAATTTAGATCCTTATGGTAGAATTTTGGCAAAATTATACTCCGATTTCGATAAAGGTAAAAGCCGAATGAAAATTATACTCGCCACTTCAAACAATGGTAAAGTAAAAGAGATAGCCGAACTCTTTAAAGATGAAGAGGTACTTCCATATGGTGAGGTTGTAAAGCCCTTCCATATAGAGGAGAGCGGGGAGGATTTTGCAGCCAATGCTCTGATAAAAGCCAGAGCCGTTTTCGAAAAACTACCAAAAGGTAGCGGCTCCATCGTTTTGAGCGACGATAGCGGCATCAGCGTGCCTCTTCTTGGAGGCGAACCGGGAATATACAGCGCGAGGTATGCGGGCAAGGGTGCAAGCGACAGGGAGAACTTGAACAAACTGGTGGAGGAGCTTAAAAGAAGAGGGGTGAAGCAAACCCCTGCCTTCTATACTGCGGCGATCGCCATAGTGTCGCCCGAAGCGGAGTATGTGGTGCATGGATGGATGCATGGAATGGTAGTGGATAAGCCGAGAGGCGACGGCGGGTTTGGGTATGACCCCATATTCATCCCTGAAGATTACGACAAAACATTGGGCGAACTCTCCCCTGAAATAAAAAGAGAGATATCCCATCGCGCAAAGGCGCTTTCGCTTGCCATGCCGATAGTCAAGATGCTTAGGAGTATTTATGAGTGAAGTGTACAGAGCCGTTTTCATGGAGGATCTTCAAAGGATTTATGATGAGATCTTGAAGCGTCAAAGGGAGCTTGGAAGTTACTACGAGCTGCTTGGAAGCGGACATGCGGAAGCCGAAGAGTGGGTGGGGGACTTTCTGCGGCAAATGGAGCTGCCTCAAAGCGACGATGCGAGAATGGCGGCGCTTACGAGACTAATAGCTCTTAGAGACGATGCGCTTACGCAGGTTTTGAAAAACGAGGGGCGCAGTGAAGAGGAGATAATAGAGGCCAAAGAGCGAGCCTACAAAATGGTGGCCGATTTCTACCTGAAGCGCCACTTGAAGCTTTTGGACTGGATAGAGGATGAGGCGCTTTTGACTCCCTTTTATCGTGAAATTTTAAAGGAGGCTCACCGTGTCGGGGAGGCGATGAGCGGTTGGCAAAGCGCTTGGACGGCGCAGATAATTCATGGTGTCAACAGAGAGCTTTACGAACTCTTCAACGGGGATGAAGAGAGGATTTATGAGATGCTCGAGAGCGAAGGGCTTCTCGATATGCGCGAAGAGGGGTGTTTGGGCGACAGGTGCTATAGCGTACTGAAAAAGAGCAAAAAAGGGTTCAAAGCGCTTCCTTATGCGAAAGCTTTTCGGATGGAGGTTCTTGAGGTCGTAAAGAGACTTGAAAATATGAGAGGGCTTTTGGAAG
>JALSPH010000044.1 GCA_026986055.1 Campylobacterales bacterium | reverse complement strand
GTGTTTGGTCAAAACCGGGAAGTTCAGGGAGGAGGATCTGAAAAGAGGTATAGAGCCCGACTGCCTTTTGGATTCCATTGCAGATCTGCCGGGATTGTTGTTTGATGTATAATTAGATTTTTTGGAGAGTTTGATTACGCAACATAAGTGAGACAATTTTTTAAGAGGATCGATAGAATTGGTTAAAATCATAAACACCGGCGGAACTTTCAACAAAGTTTACGACCCTGTAGCCGGCGAACTTGTCGTACCAAAGAGCGATGAAGCGGTCGAATCTGCGCTGACCTCTTTGAGAGTCGGGATGGTTGTGAGCATTTCAGGAGTTATCTACAAAGATAGTCTGCAGATGGATGAGTCGGACCGTAAACTGCTTTATGAAGAGATAGTTGCAGCAAAAGAGAGCGCGGTGGTCGTCGTGCACGGTACGGACACGATGGAGAGAAGCGCATCATATATAGCATCAACCCTCGGTGACGATAGTAAAAAGAGGGTCATCTTCACCGGTGCCATGGTTCCATACTCCATAGATCCCGTCGAAGCTACGTCGAACCTTGTCCTTGCGGTTGCATCCGCAAAGTTTTTGGAGCCTGGAGTCTACATAGCGATGCACGGATCGGTGCTTCCTCATAACAAAATAGCCAAAAACCGTACTCTCGGCCTTTTTGAAAGGGTTGATTGATGGAGTGCAAAGTATTCTCTACATCAAGACTCATACGCGACTATATAGCCGAAAGTGCCGACGGTCTGCTTCCCAAACTATACACGATGGAGGAGTTTCTAAGACGTGTAGTTGTCGTCGAGGGGAGGGCGTTCGTGGATGAGGGGAGCAGAGTTTTGTACCTATACCGTGCCATCGAGGGTCTTGAGATAGGGAGGCTCGGGTTTGAGAGGGAGTTTGTTACATTTCTCAAAAACAGCAGTTTCATATTTCGCTTTTTCGAAGAGATATTTGCGGAGCGGGTAGAGATAGAGACTCTTCGCAGTGTAGATACCTATGCAGATTTCGAGGATCACCTTGAGATTCTTGAAAAGATTTACGAAAGATATGTGGAAGTTTTGGAGAGAGAGGGGCTTGTAGATCGTATAACGATAAAAAAATATAGGCTGAACGAAAACTTTCTGAAGCAGTTTTCTCAAATCGATATATATGTAGACGGATATTTGAGCCGTTTCGAGATGGAGGTTCTGTCGGCCATAAGAAATCCTCTCTTTCTACACTTTGACGTAACCCCTTTCAACCGTAAGCTTGTCGAGAGGTTGGAGATCGACGAAAAGCTGAAAGAGGGTATGCGATATACGATAGGGTTAAAAGAGAAAAGCGTACTTAAAAAGGAGGCCATAGAGCCTTTTAAAGCCTCGGATGTAGAGGTGGCAGCCTTTGCCGAACGTATAGACCAGGTCGCATTCGTTCTCAAAAAGGTCGATGAATTTGTGCAAAATGGTGCAGACCCTGCCAAAACCGCAGTAGTTTTACCGGATGAGTCCTTCGCCGAGTATCTGCGGCTTTTCGATAGTGTGAAAAACTTCAACTACGCTATGGGAACACCGTTTGTGCAAACCGGATATTACAGGAGTCTGGCCGACCTTTACGACGCTTTGACAAGCAGGAGTGAGAGTGCGAAAGAGAAGGCAAGAAGGGGTGATCTTTGGGAGAGGTTTGAAAAGGTGGAGGATTTTCCATCGTTCCTAAAGTTTCTGGATTCGCTGAAGGCTTCACCCAGGGAGCTTGAAGCGATAGATGAAGAGAGACACATCTTTTCAAACTTCTCTTCACTCTTGCAGAAAGAGAGCCCTCTAAATCTTCTTAGAAGCTGGCTTCAAAGAGTAGAGCCGCTTAGTCTGGACGATGTAGGTGGCGGAAAAGTTACCGTTATGGGGGTTCTTGAGAGTAGAGGAAAGAGTTTTGACGGCGTGGTCGTAGTCGATTTCAACGAAGATGTGGTTCCGAAAGTAGGGGAGAAAGATATATTTTTAAACAGCTCCATAAGAGCTCATGCCGGTATGCCCACCAGGAAAGATAAAGAGAATCTGCAGAAAAACTACTACTATACCCTTCTTCAAAAAAGCAGATTTGCAGCTATTTGTTGCGTCAAGAACGAAGAGTCTTCACCAAGCCGATTTTTGAAGGAGTTGGGTCTGGCGGAGGGGGAGCTGATGGATGGGGCTTATCGCCCTATAATCGCTTCACCCGTAAAAGAGTACAGACTTTTTAATGAGGTTTTGCAAACTGAAAACCCTTTTGAGAAGAGTCGCAGGCTCACGCCGACAAAGCTGAAAGATTACCTTCTGTGCAAAAGACGTTTTTACTACAAATATGTAGCCAAGATTCGCAAAGAGGAGAGAGAGGAGGCTGAAGATCTTGGCTCCTTGATACACGCATCGCTGGAAGCGGCCGCGAAGGTAAAGGGGAGTTTCGCTTCAAAGAGCGACTACTTCGGTTTCGTTATGGACAACCTCTTCAAAAGAGCCGAAGGGGCGATGAAGAGACTTGAGATATCCATAGAGTGGGAGGAGCGGCTGAAAAGGTTTTGCGAACTCGACTTCGACGCTTTGTCTCGAACGAGTCAGCCTCTCGTAGAGGGGTGGTGCAACGTGGAGTTCGAAGGATTCGCCTTGAGTGCGAAGATCGACAGGGTGGATGTTGGGGAAAGAGGAGTCAGAGTAATCGACTACAAGACATCCAAAAACGTTAAAAAACTTATTGAAGATGAAAAGGACTTTCAGCTGCTTTTCTATAGACTCTGGGCAGAGTCCAAATACCGTGAAAAAGAGATAGAGACGATATATTGGGATCTATATGAGACGAAAGAGGTGTCTGTAGACCCACTGCCGATGAAGTCGAAGCTGAAAGAGGTTCTTGATCGCCTTTTGGAGCCAAAGAGTTTAAGTTACGAGAAGTGCGAGGATGAGTCCGCTTGTCGATATTGTGACTACAGAGTGGCTTGCGGAAGGGATTCATAAATTTTCACATTTATCCGATATATATTAGCGGTTATTTGAAAAGATATGGAAATTGAATGAATCAAGAACTCTTTTTTAAGCGGTTAAAACTACTAAGAACTTTTGCGGTAGCTTCCAGAGAGGAGGAGAGTTTCAAGAGAGCATCTTTGGATAAGATATGTACTCTCTTGAGCTGTGACGATTTGCAAAGCCTCGATCGATCTCAGCATCCACAGCTCCTTCTTGTTTTTGCAAGCGAAGATCCGGTGCAGTCCAAAGAGTGCATGAAGAGTCTCAGAAAGATCGGTCACTGGAAACTTCTTCTATTCTGTGACGATCCGAAAGATCCCTCTATGATGGAACTGGCTCTTGAAATGCACGCCTTTTCTATCCACAAAAAGCCCAGCAATGAAAAGGATTTCATTGCGGCCGTTGCCCCGGTGCTCCCCTCTTTGATAGAGAGGCTTCAGGAGAGCAGCCGTGCCGCACAGATGCACAAGATAGTCGAGATGGGACCGGCGAAACTGCTTTTAGGCGGTTTGGGGCAGGTGACCTATATGAACCCTCGGGCCAAAGAGCTTTTAAAGATTGAAAATATCAAAGATGAGTTTAAAAAGGTAGAAGAGGTTTTAAAGCCTCTGATCGATAGTGAAAAAAGCTCTTTGCAAAAAAGGGTTGAGTACGGCGAAAAAACTCTTATGGTACGCAAAGATGAGGAGAGCTTCGGCAAAGAGAAGCTCTTTACCTTTTTGGAGCTTGACTTGGATGAGGAGGAGGGTCTATCCCACGTAACCCGTTTGGAGTTTGTAGACAGGCTCAAAGACAAGATGGCGCAACGCATAGAGAGTACCCTGCCGCTCTCTCTTTTGATGGTTCATATGAAAAACTTCGAACATATTGCAAATAGTTTCGACTGGGTAACCGTGCATGCGGTTCAAAAGGAGTTGAACGACCTTTTGCTGGAGATTTTCGACAATTTCGAAAGTTACGGTCTTTGGCAACCCGATATGGCACTCGTACTTTTCGAGAATGTTCCCACACAAGAGCTGAAGAAGAAGATCTCTCTTTTTATCAGTCGTATGCGTATGCAGGAGTTTTCAAAGGGTATAGTTCCGGCTGTCGATTTTACGCTTATAGATATAAAAAGCGACGACTTGAATGCGATGATCAACCTTATAGAAAAGGAGTATTCAGGCTCCATTAGTGTATCCGATACGCAAGAGTTCGGTATATATACCGCTTCAAGTCGCCAAGAGAGTATGGAAGAGCCCGATATCGTACGGCAGTTTCTTACAAACATAATGGCCGACAGGCTGCCTCTGAAGTTGACGAATATCTATAAAGGTATTCCCATATCGACCCCTACCAAAATTCTAAAGATGGAGGATGAGAAGATCATCGTAACGGCAGAAAAGATACAGAAATTCGTAATGGAGAGCGAAAAAGAGGTAGTTTTGCAGTCAGTGCATCTGCCTTCCGATATTCATGCTCAGGTACACTTCATAGACCCTTCAAGGCCCCTTGTAATTTTGAAGCATCTCAAGACCATGAAAAGTTCCATAAACAACC
>JALSPH010000043.1 GCA_026986055.1 Campylobacterales bacterium | reverse complement strand
TCACGCTGCCGGGAATGGCCGGTATAGTACTTACCGTTGGTATGGCGGTCGATGCCAACGTCATCATAAACGAGCGTATACGTGAACTATTATATGAAGGAAAGAGTATAACCAAAGCGATAGAGCAAGGATATGCCAACGCCTTCAGCGCTATTTTGGATGCAAACATAACGACACTTATCGCGGCGGTTGTGCTATATGCGTATGGAACGGGCCCTATAAAGGGTTTTGCCATTACGATGAGTATAGGTATTCTGGCTTCTATGCTTACGGCGATACTTGGTACTCACGGAATTTGGCAGATGGTTGAAAAGAGTGTGAGCAAAAAGAGGCTCAACTTCTGGTTCGGCGTCAAGATGGAAGGGAGCACCAAATGAGAGAGGGAGCTATTTTCCACAGCGTAGGTGCCGGGGCTTTGCTCCATCACCGTATCCCGACGAAGGAGGGAATCTCTAAAGCCACGCCAGCGTTGCGGGGGAGATGCGGAAAAGCAAGAAGAACTGCTTCTTCTTGCGCGCATCGCACGGCGACTCCTATGTGCGAAAGCACCGGAGTACGCCTCGTAGTCCGAAGCGGACACAGCGTCAGCGTAGGTGCTGGGGCTTTGCTCCATCACCGTATCCCGACGAAGGAGGGAATCTCTAAAGCCACGCTAGTGTGGCGGGCCCGCTGCCGAAGCGGACACAGCGTCAGCGTAGGTGCTGGGGCTTTGCTCCATCACCGTATCCCGACGAAGGAGGGAATCTAAATGGAACTATTCAGATACAAAAAACCTATCCCCCTTATGGCCAAATCGAAGATCTTTTTTACGATCTCCATCATTGCGGTACTAGCCTCATACGCTCTTATCTTCACAAAAGGGTTCAACCTCGGCATAGACTTCGCCGGCGGTACAGTCGTGCAGGTCAAGTACGAAGGTAAAGCGCCCATAGAAAAAGTTCGCGAAGCGATAAAATCCTCCAAGATATTCGAAGGGGCCTCCGTAAACTTTTTCGGCAGCGACGACGAGATAGTCATAAAGGTAAGAACCAGCAGCAAACAGCTTGGAACCGACATTGGCGACGAGGCGAGAAAGCTTCTTGCAGCTACGGGTAAGTTCGAAGTAAGACGAGTCGATATGGTAGGTCCGAAGGTCGGTAACGAGTTGCGGGAGAAAGGGATAATGGCGCTTGTCTTGGCGATTGCCGGTATTTTGGTCTATGTCTCTTTCCGCTTCGAGTGGCGCTTCGCTATAGCCTCGGTCGTAGCTTTGGTGCACGATATATCTATAGCAATGGGAGCCATCGTCCTTTTCAATATAGAGGTCAACCTCGACATCTTGGCGGCACTCTTGACGATACTAGGTTACTCTTTGAACGATACGATTATCGTATTCGACAGGATTAGAGAGGGGCTTGTGACGGTAAAAAGCTCCAAGCTCGCCGATGTCATAGACGAGTCGGTCACGAGAACCCTTTCGCGTACGACACTAACGTCCCTTACGACATTCTTTGTCGTATTGACACTCTTTTTGATGGGCGGTGAGATCATTCACGGCTTCAGCTTCACGCTGCTTGTGGGTATCATAGTGGGAACCTACAGCTCCATATTTATAGCTTCGCCTCTTTTGATGGCTATGAATTTCAATGTGGAGAACTACCGCAAGAAGCTTGCGGAGAAGAGACGCAGAGAAGAGGAGAAGGCACGTCTGCGTGCTATGTACGAGCAGGGTACCGTATGACACCTGACGGGCCTGGCCCGTTGGGGAAGATGGATGATGGCAGATGTATGATGGATGGTGCCCGAGGGCGCTATCCATTATCTATCCCATCATACAACGAGAGTTTTAATGAAGTACAACCCTTCCGAGATTGAGAAAAAGTGGCAGAATTTCTGGGACGAAACGGCAAGTTTCGAACCGAAAGATGAGAAGAGCCTTCCCAAAAAGTATGTTTTGAGTATGTTTCCCTACCCGAGCGGGCGCATACATATGGGGCATGTAAGAAACTACGCCATCGGCGATGCGATCGCACGCTACTGGCGTAAAAGAGGCCATAACGTATTGCACCCGATAGGGTGGGACGCTTTCGGGATGCCTGCTGAAAATGCAGCCATCAAAAACAGAGTCCACCCAAAGAAGTGGACATATGAGAACATAGCGTATATGCGTAAAGAGCTTGCCGCTTTAGGGCTCTCCTTCTCCAAAGAGAGGGAGTTTGCCACATGCGACCCCCTATATACCAAATATGAGCAGGGCTTCTTCGTAGATATGTGGAACAGAGGGCTCATCTACCGCAAAAAGGGGTATCTGAACTGGTGCCCGCACGACAAAACCGTTTTGGCCAACGAGCAGGTTATCGAAGGGAAGTGCTGGAGGTGCGACACTCCTATCGTTCAAAAGGAGATGTACCAGTACTATATAAAGATAACGGATTACGCCGATGAGCTTCTGGAAGATTTGAAAAAACTGGAGAGTGGATGGCCCAGCCAGGTTGTCGCAATGCAGCGCAACTGGATAGGCAAGAGTGTAGGGTTGGAGTTTAGCTTCTTGCTGGATGATGAAAGCAAAAAGAGGTGTGAAATCGACTCTTTCAAAGTCTTCACGACCAGACCCGACACGATATGCGGAGTAAGCTACGCCGCCGTCGCCCCCGAACACCCTTTGGTCGACTCTCTGCTTGAAAAAGGTTTACTTGACGAAGATGCAAAAAAGAGTATCGAAAAGATGCGTGCAATGCCGGTCCGAGAGAGAAACATGGCGGAAAAAGAGGGTGTTTCCTTAGGCATCTACGCCATACATCCGATAACCAAAGAGAGAGTTCCCGTATGGGTAGCCAACTTCGTTCTGATGGAGTATGGAAGCGGAGCGGTTATGGCCGTTCCCGCACATGATAGCAGGGATTATGACTTCGCTAAAAAGTACGGTCTGCCTATAAAGCCCGTTATATTTCCAAAAAACGGCGAACTTCCCGAGGGTGAAGCCTTCACGGAAGATGGGGTCGTCAGAGGGTGCGACGGTTTTGACGGCCTCTTCGGGCAAGAGGCCAGAGATGCCATAATAAAATGGTTCGAAGAGAATAGGCTCGGTAAAAAAGTCGTAAATTTCAGGCTGAAAGATTGGGGTGTGAGCCGTCAGAGATATTGGGGCGCTCCGATACCTATGGTTCACTGCCAAAAATGTGGAGTCGTGCCCGAGAAAAAGGAGAATCTACCGGTAACTTTGCCCGAGGATGTAGAGATAACGGGAGAGGGAAATCCGCTGGAGCACCACCCTACATGGAGAGAGTGCAGCTGTCCCAAGTGCGGCTCGGAGGCCAAAAGAGAGACCGATACGCTCGATACGTTCGTCCAATCGAGCTGGTATTTTCTAAGATTCACGACACCGCGCAAGCTATGGGAAGATGTCGCTTTCGATAAAGATGAGTGCCGCTACTGGATGCCTGTAGATCAGTATATAGGCGGTATTGAGCATGCGATACTCCATCTTCTCTATGCAAGATTTTTCACGAAAGTCTTAAGAGATTTGGGATATGTCGAAATAGACGAGCCTTTCAAGAGGCTGCTTACGCAAGGGATGGTTCTCAAAGATGGAGCCAAGATGAGCAAGTCGAAAGGAAACGTCGTCGATCCCGATGCGTTGGTGCAAAAGTATGGAGCAGATACGGCGCGACTTTTCATACTCTTTGCCGCACCGCCGACTCAGGAGCTTGAGTGGAACGACAGCGCGGTCGAGGGGGCATACAGGTTCCTTAGAAAAGTATACGACAGGGCGATGAAAGTGGAGCCTTGCGATACTTTGCCGAAAATCGACCATTCATCTTTGCAAAAGAGCGAGAAAGAGGCTAGAAGAAAGGTGTATGAAGCCCTTGAAAAAGGTGAGGAGGTATACGGTGAGCGGTTTACCTTCAACACCCTCATAGCTGCCGTAATGGAAGCGTTCAATGCGCTCGATAAGCAGCAAAACGAGAAGGTTTGGCAAGAAGGGGTATGGATTTTGCTTAACCTTCTTGAACCTATAGTCCCTCATATTTCGTGGGAGCTTAGTGAAAGACTCTTCAAGAGGAACAACTTTGGCTCCTTGGAAGTTTGCGAAGAGGTATTTGAAGTCGAGTCGGTTCCTATGGCCGTCTCCATCAACGGTAAGCCGAGAGCGCAGATCGAGGTTTCACCGGATGCGACGAAAGAGGAGATATTGGATATCGCAAGAGCGGCAGTACCCAAATGGCTCGAAGGAAAGAGTATAGTAAAAGAGATAGTGGTGCCGGGTAGATTGGTCAACCTGGTCGTCAAGTAGCAGGACAGGGAGAGTTTTGAGAAGTATCGGACCTTCGATTTTTAAGAGAGTTTTTCTCTTTAACGCAGCTTTTGTACTGCTCTTTCTCTTTGGATGCGGCTACAAGCCTATGACGACATATACCAAAAAGGTCTTTACCGACAAGATATATACGGAGGTGGAGGTCTACCTAAGAGACCCCGAGAATGCCGTTTTGGTAAAAGATGCGATGAACGAGGCGATCGTTAGCCGCTTCGGAGCGAAAATTGCCAAAAAAGAGGATGCCACCACCCATCTTTGGATACGCTTCA
>JALSPH010000042.1 GCA_026986055.1 Campylobacterales bacterium | reverse complement strand
GACAACAATACCACCGAAAAAAATAGTGTCGTAGCGACAGTGGACGGCTACAAAATCACTAAAGCGGAGCTCGACAGACAGGTTTCTATACTTATGCCAAGATCCTTTTTTCACTCTACAGTCACACCAAAAAAATTGAAAGAGGTGGAGAAAGATGCATTGAAAGAGCTTGTAAAAAAGCATCTGCTTTTGGAGTACGCAAAAAAGAGAGGCTACAAAATAGCAGATTCCATTCTTGACAGAGAAGAGAAAAAGATCAGAAAAGCATTCGGTTCCGATGATAATTTCGAAGCCGGCCTAAAGCGCGCCAATCTCACATATGATGATTTCAGAAGAGAGCTTAGAAACGATCTTTTGATGCAAAAACTCTACGACAAGGAAGTGAAGGTAGAGCTGGATGATGAGGATTTGAGAAAATATTACGAGAAGAACAGATACAAGTTCAAACGACCGGAGAAGATCAAGATCAGGCTAATATATGTCAGAAACGATCCTACGGATCCAAAAGGGCGCGAGAAAGCTTTAAAGAGAGCCAAAGAAGCTATGGAAAAAATCAAGGGCGGTGAAGAGTTCGCGGACGTAGCTTCAAAATACTCCAACGCCATGAGTAGAATAAAGGGCGGAGATATGGGCTTCATACACAAAGGTATGCTCGATGAGCCTATCGAGAAAGCGGCCTACTCTCTAAAAAAGGGTGAAATCAGCGATATCATAGAGACTCCGAAAGGATTTTATATCATAAAACTCGAAGAGATCTCACCTGCAGTCCAGCTCAAGTTCGACGAAGTAAAAAAGAGCCTGAAAAAAGAGCTAGTCGCCAAATATGAGAAGCAAAACCTCGACAGAATCCTCGATGAGATGAGGAAAACGGCCAAGATCGAATATTTTCAGTAACGGATAACCGATGAAAAGAATATTTCTCGCTCCTGTATTGGCCGCTTTCATACTCCCTGCAACACTCAACGCCGATTACACAAGGGGGGTTTACGGCAAGCTCGAGTATGTACTGATGCACGACAATATCAGTGACAAATACAACAGTACGGACAGGAAATCTTTCGTTCAGAACTATCAGATCGGCTATGAAAAATACATCTACAGCCCGAGGCTGCTTACATATGATCTTGGGCTCTCTTTCTATATAGATAATTCGACGTCGGATATCACTAACGGCAACAGCACGACGAAAAGTAAAAACGAAACGAAACATACCAACTACAAGGCGTACCTACACTTCATAAAAGAGTCCAACTACCCATTCACGATCTACTATGAAAAGATAGACTCTCCTCTATGGAGCACAGCACCGAGCGGAACGACTCTTGTTACATACAAAACGAACAAAACAGGAATATACGGCAGAACGAAACTGAAAGCGTTCAATCTCCATTACGAGTACAGACAGGCGGATACCGAAAAAACGGAGTCTTTCGCATATGAAACTGGAAACAACAAAAGGTTTGCCATAGGATTGGACAAACAGTTCGACGAAAACAGAACTGTGACACTCAACTACAGCCATGAAATGCGAGACTATTACCGAACCGACAGAGGTCTCGGATACACAGACAGCTGGAATGATGTTATCGACACTGCCAATGTTGCATACTCATGGATAATCTCCGAAACTCTTAACATGAGCGCCTATGCGAACTATCTTAAAAACGACTATCTCAATTATGAAGATCTTACCGGTACCGTATCTCTTGGATGGAGGCCCAATAAAAAGCATTCGGAGAATCTCTCTTTCACTGCCGACAACACCAAAACTAAAAGCGGTACCAACAACTTCTACTCCCTGTCTGAAAGCGGAAGCTACAAAGTGACCGACAACTTTTCTACAAACCACAACTTTCAAGCCTACAATGCCAGCGGTGACCTTTACAATCTTACACTTTTTAGCGCTACTTTCGGCACAAACTATCTCAAACAGTTTTCACAAACATTCAACGCCTCTTTCGGCGCCTCGGTTACGGGACGAAGCGAAACTTACGACTATAGTGACGAAAATGTATCCATTCAGGACAGAAACATGCTCTCCTACAACCTTTCGAGCTCTCTTTCAAAAAGCTTCAAAGAGGAGAGATCGAACATTTCGGCAGGAGTCTCTTACTATCAGCTTATCTCCACGACGAGTGACGCCACACAGCGCATAACCATGAACGCCGGGTACAACAAAAGTTTTACGGATCAACTAAAATATATTCTAAAGTTCTATTCTACATACGACAACAACACATATACATCCGCAGATGGAAACGAAACCCAAAGAACTACGAAAATTTTCAGTGCAGATACCTCTCTGGATTACTGGAGAGCGGTAGGGTACAATGGAAAGATGACTTTGAAAGCGGGGGTGATGTACTCTGCCGGTACATACATTAGCAGAGTCAATCCTTACGGTACTTTCAGCTTTTTCTATATGCTAAGAAGAGATTTGATGTTTAAAACTTTGGCGAGAGTATCTACCGACACCGGATATGACGTTACATCCTATACGGGAACTGCAGACCTTATTTATCGTATAAGAAAAGTTGAGATGAGAACAGGAATGCAGTGGTCGAGGCAAACCGGTGGCTCCTTTGGATACAGAAACCACATGAACTACTACTTCCGGATCAGCAGAAGATTGTAAATAAGAAAACATTGGGGGAAAAGATGAAAAGAGTTCTATTTTTGATTATAACGATATCGTTTATTACAGGCGGACCGGTTTTTGCGTCCGAAAAACCTGTTTGGCCCCAACCACCTGAAAAGCCGCGCATAGCATTCGACAAAATAATCACAAAACCTGAAGATGCCGGAATAAAAAAGGGTTTTTTTACAAAGATTTGGGAATTTTTTGCGGGAGAAGAGAACAAGATAATCGTAAAACCTTTCGGCATTCATGTAGATGGTAAAAAAATATACTTCACCGATGCGGGGTTGGCTACACTTTTTATATTCGACAGAGAAAAGAACAGAATGAAGAGTATTCAAGGCTTCAAATCTGAAAAGTTTAGAGCTCCCATAGATGTAGCGACGGATTCAAAAGGGAATATTTTTGTCACAGATGCCGAAAACAGAGCCGTTTATGTCTTCAACGACAAAGGTATAGCACTCTCCAAGTTTGGAAGCGCTAACGACTTTTTAAGACCTACAGGCATAGCCATAGACAAAGATAGAGGTCTGGTCTATGTAACCGATACGGTAGCATCTCAAATCAAACGATTTACCCTGACCGGAATTCCTCTTGATCCGATAGGGAAAAAGGGTAATAAAAAAGGGGAACTAAACAGGCCGACTTTCATCGCATTGGATAGCGACGGAAAGCTTTATGTGTGCGATTCAATGAACTTCAGGGTCAATATCTACGACAAAGATAGCACATTTATACGATCGTTCGGAAAACTCGGCAATGCTATAGGGAGCTTTGCAAGCCCGAGAGGTATAGCCGTAGATAAAGATGGAAACATCTATGTTACGGATACCCTTTTCAATGCCGTACAGATCTTCGACAAGAACGGCAACCTCCTTCTGGTATTCGGCAGCGAAGGTAAAGAGCCGGGTCAATTTTTCGGTCCCCAAGATATTGCCATATCGAGTGACGGAAAAGCATACGTTACCGACTCATACAACATGAGGATAGAGGTTTTCGATATTTTAAGTTACGAGAAAAAGAGATAATGGAGGGTACTATGAAAAGTGTCGTTAAAATTCTGTCGCTGGCAATTCTTGCCCTCACTTCGGCTTCCGCAACCATTTTGAACACGAAGCACAATCTTTCAGTCAGCGGAACGGGGACGATAAAGGCGGTAAGCGAGCAGGAGGTATGCGTATTTTGCCATATACCCCATAACGCACAGCCGGGTAAACCGCTATGGAACCGCCAAATGCCTACCTCTTCCTACATCATGTACGAGAGTGAGTATCTGAAACGTACGAACTACCCTCTTCCAGCAGACCTTGGAATCACAGAAGGAACTCCGGGCTCTTTGTCAAGACAGTGTTTGAGCTGTCACGACGGCACTGTCGCCATAGGTTCTATCTATATGGTAAGGGGTACGGTACTTGGAAACACTCTGATAGATATGATGGGTGTAGGTACGACCGGAATGATGCCTATAGATGCGAACGGATTCATAGGTACCGACCTTACGATTCACCACCCTGTCGGTATAGAGTACGATCCTACGAACGTAAAGAACTTCGATGTAGGAAGCAAAACTATAGAGCTTAAAACTACACCCGATGCTCCTTTGAAACTCTATACATACAACGGCAAGAAGTATGTGGAGTGCTCATCCTGCCACGACCCGCACCTGGAGAGTTTCAAATTTCTTCGAGTGCATACGAGTAGCAACAACGCAGTAAACGTAAAAAACACCTGTATCTCCTGCCACGACAAGAACCCCGGAGTCCCCTGGCCTACCGTACATGAGGTTATGGGCTCTCCATATACCGACGCGAATGTAAAAAACAGATACAACAACGGCGGAAGCGTTTCGGTAGCAGATCTATACTGCGCCAACTGCCATACTCCCCACAACGGAAAAGGAAAACCCTACCTTCTAAGACAGGTGGAGCAGAATACCTGCTATATGGGAGCTTCAAG
>JALSPH010000041.1 GCA_026986055.1 Campylobacterales bacterium | reverse complement strand
CTAATAAAAAGCTTAATTTCAGCTAAGTTTTAGTAATATTGCACTCCCTTTAGGGAAACCTCACATGTGTCAATCCTTGACAGGTTGCGCTTTCGCGTTGATGGGCACAGAGGAACAAACCTGGGCATATGCCACGGAAAAATTTTATCTCAAGGAGAACTCATGGTCACTATGAAAGACCTGCTCGAGTGCGGTATGCACTTTGGACATCAAACTCGTCGTTGGAACCCGAAGATGAAGAAGTTCATTTTCGGCGTAAGAAAGAATATCCACATTATCGACCTGCAGAAGACGCTTCGATACTTCAGATATACCTACAATGTAGTAAGAGACGCTGCGGCTGAAGGTAAAACGGTAATGTTCGTAGGTACTAAAAAGCAGGCTAGAAACGCTATCGTAGAGCATGCGCAGCGCTGCGGAATGCCTTACGTTCAGACTCGTTGGCTCGGCGGTATGCTTACAAACTACCAGACGATCAGAAAATCTATAAGAAAGCTCGAAGTTATCGAAGAGATGGAAGAGAGCGGAAAGATGGAGCTTCTTACCAAAAAAGAGGCTTTGATGCTCAAAAGAAAGAAAGAGAAGCTTGAAAACTACCTTGGCGGTATCAGAAATATGAAGACTCTTCCAGACTATCTTTTCGTCGTAGATGCGGTTAAAGAGCGCATCGCCATAAAAGAGGCGAGAAGACTTGGGATTCCCGTTATAGCGCCGCTCGATACGAACTGCGATCCGGATGTCATAGACTACCCGATCCCCGGTAACGACGACGCTATCCGCTCCATTCAACTATTCTGCCGCGAGATGGCGGACGCTATCATAGAGGGTCGTGAACTGGCGGCTCAGGAGGCTGAAGAGGAGGAGGCCGTAACCGAAGAGGAGATGGCTCAGGTAACGGAAGAGGCGGTAGCTGAAGGTGAAGCTGAAGGCGCAGAAGAGGCTTCCGAAGCTACTACAGAGAGCAAAGGAGAGTAAAATGGCAGTAACTGCGGCAATGGTAAAAGAGCTGCGCCAGATGACCGGCGCAGGTATGATGGACTGCAAAAAGGCGCTTACGGAGACAAACGGAGACCTGGATGCCGCCGTAGAGTGGCTTCGCAAAAAGGGTCTTTCTAGTGCGGCCAAAAAAGCGGGAAGAGTAGCCAGCGAGGGGGCTATAAGCATCGAGATAAGCGACGACCATAGAAAAGGTACCATTGCGGAGATAAACTCCGAGACCGACTTCGTCGCCCAAAACGACAATTTCCGCGCACTTCTTAAAAAAGCGACCAGACACGTTCACTGCTCTACGGCTACTACCGTGGAAGATCTTCTTCAAACGGAGATCGACGGTACGACTTTCGAAGAGTATCTGAAGGGCGAGATAGCCAAGATAGGCGAAAACATCGTCATGAGACGCTTCGTGACTATAGATGCCGGTGAAAACGGAACCGTAGAGGGGTACATTCACGGAAACGGAAAAGTGGGCGTGCTCATAGCTGCAAAATGCGACAGCGACAAGACTTGCGAAGCGATTCGCCCGACTTTGAAAAACATAGCTATGCATATAGCCGCTATGAATCCTGCATATCTCGATGAAGAGGCGGTACCTGCCGAGGTACTTGCAAAAGAGGAAGAGATAGCCAAAGAGCAGCTTAAAAAAGAGGGCAAGCCTGAAGCCATCTGGGATAAGATCATCCCAGGAAAGATCAAACGCTACCTCAAAGATAACACTCTTGTAAACCAGCCTTTCGTTATGGATGACAAGAAGACGGTCGGCCAGGTGCTTGAAGAGGCTGCCAAAGAGGCCGGCGGAACCGCAAAAATCGTAGAGTTCATTCGCTTCGAGCTCGGCGAAGGAATAGAGAAGAAAGAGGAAGATTTCGCGGCGGAAGTCGCAGCTCAAATGGGCAGCTAAAAAGCTATGAATCTTCACGACTCCTCCACGCCGCCGCTTGGCGGTGTGGAGCTGCTTAGGGCAGAAAACCTCTCACACTCTTTCGACTATCCTCTCTTTGAAAATGTAGATTTGACTATTTGCGAAAATGAAAAAGTTGCCGTAGTAGGCGTAAGCGGAAGCGGTAAATCGACTCTGTTGCATATTTTAGCGACGCTTCTGAAGCCGCAAAAGGGGAGCGTAAACCTTCTTGGGTCCGATATCTACTCCTTGAGCCCGAAAGAGCAGCTTGCCGTAAGGCGTTACGAAATAGGCATTATCTTTCAGTTTCACTACCTTTTCAAAGGGATGAGCGGAGCGGAAAATATCGAGATAGCTGCACTTCTTAGCGAAACCGAGCCCGATATAGAGCTTTTGGAAAGACTCGGCATAGAGGATTTGATGCAAAAAAGGGTCACCGAGCTTTCGGGCGGACAGCAGCAGAGAGTCTCCATCGCAAGAGTACTTTCCAAAAAACCGCGCATAATATTCGCCGACGAGCCTACCGGCAATCTCGACGACAAGACGGCCCATATCGCTATGGATGCGGTTTTCGAGCATATCGAGAAGGTTGCGGGAGCCCTCTTTCTGGTCACTCACGACGAAAGAATCGCCAAAAGTTGCGACAGAGTGTTTCGCCTTGAAAACACAAGGCTGGAGAGAATAGAGTGAGCTGGTTCAGCTTGCTGCAGCCGGACCAAATTTACACTTTTTTACTTCTGTTCGTGCGCCTTTCTACCCTTTTTGTCTTTTTGCCCTTCTACAGCCATATGTCCATCTCTCCACAGATCAAAGCCGCTTTTGCTTTCTATCTCGCTTTGGTGCTATTTCCGGTAGTCCCCGTCACTCCTGAGCCACAGAGTTACGCTACGCTGATTGCCGCTATTTTGTCTGAAGTTATCATGGGCCTTATAGCGGGAGTTGTTTTAAATATCGTTTTTGGTATTCTCTCTTATGCCGGTGAGCAGATAGCCTTCGTTATGGGATTTTCTCTTGCGAGCGTCATAGACCCCCAGAGTCAGATCCAGTCGCCTCTGGTAAGTCAGTTTCTGCTGCTGATCGCCGTGATAGTGCTTCTTGCTTTCAACGGCCACCATATCATTCTGCTCTGGATGGTGGAGGCTTTGAAGCAGGCTCCGCTTGGAGGGTTCGTGCTGAGCCACGAGATATTCGACTACGTTATCGACGCTATGGCCCATCTTTTCGTTATGGGATTTTCGATAGCCTTTCCCATCATCGCCCTCTCGCTTCTTTCGGACATAATTTTCGGGATGCTGATGAAGACCATGCCTCAGTTCAACCTTCTGGTCGTAGGTTTTCCTATAAAGATAGCGCTATCCTTGGCGGTTTGGATAGCGGTGCTAGGCTCTATGATGCTTATATTTAAGAGCGAGTTCATGGCGGCCATGAGAGTGCTCTTTGGGTGGATCGGGTAAAAGGGTAGCGGTTACTCCCACCGATATTTTGTCATGGGTGTGTCGTCTCTGTTCGCCCACTCCTTCATCGAGGCGTCGTATAGTCTTATCTTCTCAAAGCCCAGCAGACGGTGAAGAACAAAGAAGTTCATCGATGTTTCAAGACCGCCTGTGCAGTAGGTGATGAGCTCTTTTTTCGGGTTTAGCCCAAGCCCATCCACAAGCATCTCTTTCAGAACCTCTCTCTTTTTCAGGTAGTCTCCCTCGAAGCTGTACTTCCAGAAGTAGCTTTTGGCTTTGGATATGTGCCCTCTTCTTGCAAGAACAGGCTGTTTTTTGGCTCCGAAATAGAAGATGGATGGTCTTGCATCTACCATTTGAGATTTTCCTATACTCCTTTTTACGAGTTTCAAGTCTGCAACCAGGTCGCTGTTTACGGTCACTTTGAAGTCTCCCGGTTTCGGTGTTTCACTCTTTTTGCTAAGCTTGCCGCCGCTCTCTTTCCAGCCGACGATACCCCCGTCAAGAAGAGCCGTGTTTTTAAACCCGTAATACTCCATAGCCCAGATGACGTATGTTGCTTTGAGGATATCTTTACCGTTTGCATGGTGAGAGTAGATGACGACTCTGCTCTTTTTGTCTATACCGAGGCGCTTGAACTCCTTTTGGACGGCGTCTGCGTTTTTGACCAGCAGAAACTCTCCATGCTTCTCTCTCCAGTTCGATATGGGGGAGTTGACGCTTTTGGGTATGTGCCCTTTGTCGTAAAGTTTTTTGGACGAGACATCCACTATGACGATATCTTTGTCGTTGATGTGGCTTTTGAGCCAACTTGAATCTACAAGCGGCGGCATTGCGTAAACAGATAGCGCCGTCAGCATGATGAGGAGGTACTTTTTCATTTTTTTCCTTTTTGGATTGTTTGCTTGTTACTCTTTTCGATCATGATTGAGAGCTTACAGGTCGATAGAGTATCGCATAACTATACTTAAAAGAGTATTTTTATTTTTAAAAAGAGATTTTCTTTTACTTTCACGGGTTTTTTGTAAAAAGAGCCTCTCTTTTCAGTACTCTTCGGCCTTCAATATCATCTTTTCGAAGCTCTTTTCCAGCCTCTTCGCCTTTTGGTGACTTCTTAAAAAAGCCACTACTTCATGGTTGAGGCCGAAAGCGGAGTAGGTCCAGTTTGCAGAGCCGAGTATGATATCTCTGTTATCTATTATCATCATTTTCATATGCATCAAACCGTACCCCTTGCCTCTTTTTCGTTTTTTGCCGCTTAAAAGGTAGGTTCGGACGTTGCGGAATTTACTGAGGTAGCCTATC
>JALSPH010000040.1 GCA_026986055.1 Campylobacterales bacterium | reverse complement strand
ATGTTTCCGTAGGTGACACAAGCGCGACAAACAAACTCAACAGTGCCAACTTCAGTGAAGAGCTTACGGCCCTTTCTCAGCGTCATAACCTCTACGACGCGTTGAGCGACATTTTCAACAAGCGTGCCCAAATGAGCGACTTTCTTGATGAAGTAGTGAACGGTACTATGCCGGTAGAGTACCCCAATACGGTCGATGGTCAAAAAATGGAAGCAGCTATGCGAATATTGGTGAACAACCCCGATACGAAGATTGTTTCGACTATAGGAGGATACAGTGGATGGGACGACCATTCGGACGCTATAGTAAATCATACAAAGAGGGCATATCAACTTTTCGAGGCTATATATGCAGCTATGAAACATGCGGAAATTGAAGGAAAAGATAATATCAACATAGTGTTATTCGGTGATTTTGGCAGAAATATGACGCTAAACAGTGCCAATGGCTGGGACCACGGAAACAACCAGGTAGTATACTGGTTCGGAGGCAAAAAGTTTTTCAATAATCTTGGTGTAGTTGGAGATACCGAGCTCTATGAAATGGTGAAAAAGTATAGGCTATACTCGAGACCGACCGACAATACATACCAGTTCAAGCCTTACTCGATAGCCGCCACTATATACGCACTCTACGGCATCACCAATCCGGAAGTTCTAACAGGCGGACATGGCGTTATCGACCCGAGCGAAAAGCTGGGCAGATCTTTTTTGAAAAGTTGAGGTAAGCAATGAGTACAATAAAATATAGAAAACTCTTTTTCGTCATTACGTTGATTTTACTTCCTGCGTTCTTTTTTATTGGCTGCGGTACAGGTAGCAGTTCGGAAAAGAAAGCTTCAGGTTCAGCTCCTATTGTATCATCTCCCGACACTCCCGCTTCGGCTTCGCTTGAACAGCTTGATGACGATGCTTTCAATGCTTTAAAATATGAAGATAAGATATATGTGGCAAAAAAGCTCTACTCCACCATTTTCAAAGGTGAAGATATATCTACTCTGAAAAAAGATGTAGAGAGCGGAACATTTATTTCAGATTTTAGAAAAAAACTTGAAACGGAAGTTTCGCAGCCAGACCTAAACAAGATATATGAGCCTTCGGATAAAATGTATAGAGACGATACCGGAGCGGGAGATGCCATAACTGCCAAAAAGGGAGAGGCTGACCGAGCGATAGTCTCCCGCCTGCTTTACACAAAACTGAGTAAAACATACTACAGCGATTGGATCGCCTATCAACTGAACCATACTATACTCCTATCACCTGGGTGGGAAGTAGACACTATGCTCTACTATCCTCGTTTTATACTCAGCAACTTCGACAGGCTCAGAGAAGGTATCAGGAAAAACAGACAGATTAAAGATATCGTGTACGATCATATAATTTCCGTAGAGAACTGGGCAAGATTCAGAAGCCCTGAAGACAACGGAAGGGAGATGCTCGAAATTTGGCTCTACGACTTCAAAGACAGCGATGTGCCGCTTGCGGCGAAGGTTTTGAAAAACTGGAGGTTCTACACATATTATGAGAGACCCTACCAAAAGTATGTTTTCGAAGATGGTATGAACGACGACGAAAACAACGAAACCGTACATCTGCTTGGTAGAGATATTCGTACCGGTCGAGAGTTTTTCAAAGCCGTTGTGGAGCATGAAAACTTTATCTATACGGTTGTTCATAGAATAGTCGGTCGTTTTTTCCCCACTTTCGATGCTGCAAAAAAAGAGAGTATAACGGAACTCATCCTCGCTCAAAAGCCTAAAACGTTCAAAGATATTTTCGACACAATTCTATTCAGTAAAGCCTATCTGTTTGAGTCTGACAGGGTGAAAAGTATCGAGGAGACGATGTACGGCCTTATGGATACATTGGATTTTCATATAGGGGCATATACATTAAACAAAATAACCGGTTCTTTGGGGCCGATGAACCAGAAGATGATGACATACAAGCTGGGAAGAGAAGATGCAGTTCCGGTTGATACTATAAGTATGAACAACTATGCGAAATCGGTAAGAGAAATAGTACTGATAAACAGGGATGAGTCGGAGACTTACCCTAATGATGACGGGGTGACTTTTGAGACAGTTTCTCAAAGGTATGACGATACGAATCTCTCTACTTTTATAAACGATATTTTTCTCGATCTTATTGGAAGAAAAGCAAATAGTTTAGAGCATGAGAAATTTGAAGGTCACTTCAAAAGCGTAAGACTAGGTTATCTCAATACTACACTTGACGATCTTTCGCAGCCGACATGCAAAAGCATCACGACTATGATACTGTTCGACTATATTTCAAGGTTGTCGGAACTGTATCAGTACAGAAAAGTAACGGAGCAGGAGTGAATTATGAATAGAAGAGATTTCTTTAAAACCACGATCGGTATGGCTGCTTCCATGGCCGTGGCCCCCTCTTTGTTTTCTCTTGAGAGCGGTATGATGCTTCCGTTGGATGATGTGGAGTTTTCAGGCGGTTCGGATGCACAGACACTTATCATCTACCTTATGGGAGGGATGGGTGAGATCATAGCCAATATGAGCAATTTCGACGAGTTAAAAACAAAAGACACCAAATATAACGACTATTTAAATATATTCAATAGAACTTCAGATGGGGAGTATTGGGTAGAGGCCGGCGGAGAGTTCATAAAGGAGATGGTAGATGACGGCAACGCCACAATTTTCAGAACTTGTCTTCAAAAAGACACCCTTAGAGCGCATCTGCTTAACCAGATAAGAAATATGCGTGGAAACGATGTGGGTTACGACTCCGGAATGGTCTCTACTCTCATGCATATTTTAGGCAGAAACGAAAGCGGTATTCTAAATTCACTTATGCCGAACGTCTCTTTCGTAGATAGCAACTTTCAACTTATGACGGACGGAGGAACCAGAAGTGCTCTTTCTGGAGCTTTGAAGCCGGTCTCTTTGCCTTTAACTAAAGTCTCTAACCCTTTTAAGAGAAAAGGTTCTGCAGTGGAGGTATATGCGAACTATCCCATGCTCGATGATTTGAGCAACCAGATGAATAAAGATGCGAAGTTGAATCCCCTTATAGGTCAAATGTTTGCAAACAGAGAGCAATACTACAGCTTCGTGGAGAAGTTATTAAATTCTACTCTGCCTGAAGGAATCGACTACAGATCTGAAATAAAAGGTACCGTTAGGTACGACGATTTCAACTTCGGTAGAACTATAGAGGCAGCTATGAGGATCATGGTTATGAATCCAGATACCAGAGTCGTCTCCATGACCACTCAAAGCTGGGATGACCACTCCAATGCATTGAGTGCCCATAGAGATAGAGGTTATTACCTATTTAAAGCTATAAAAACTGCTATGGATCATGCAAAAGCTGCGGGAAGAGAGAATATTAACATTATTCTCTTTGGAGATTTCGGTAGAAATATGATGATTAACTCCGCTCTCGGGTGGGATCACGGTAACAACCAGAACTTCATGTGGTTTGGAGGCAAAAAAAGTGTCAACCATTTAGGAATAGTCGGAGAGACAAAGCTTACAGGGTCGTACGGACGCATATTCACATTACCTACGGACAACTCCTACACTTTCGAACCCTATGCCATTGCGGCAACGTTCTATAAGCTTTACGGAGTTAAAAACCCGGAGATTCTTACAGGCGGTCGTAAAGCGATAGGTGATGACGCTCTGGGGGTGGAGTTCGTCAAAGGTACTTAACTTTACCCGGCCGGTTTGAGTGGCTGCTCTTCGCCCCTTTTACTTATCTTTTTTATCTTTTTCAGCAACTTTTTTCTTCTCTTTTTGTTAGGCTTTCTTCTTTTAATGCGCTGGTCGAAGAGGTTCAGCATGATGAAAAAGAGTATACCAAAGAGTATGAGAGACATGAAGTTGTCTGCATGTCTTAACTGTACGCCTATGATGGTGAAGGCTATCTGGATGTAAATAAGTAGAATTACGGTGTATGGTATATCTTCGTAACGCTTGTAGAGAATATGGTGCATATGGGTTTTATCTGCCGAAAAGAGGGATAGACCCCGCTGCTTTCTTCTTACCATCACTATGAAGGTATCGAGCACGGGGAGTACCACTATGAAGAGCACCGCCATCGGTTCGATGAACTTCGTCGCTCTTACTGCGAGTATGGCCACTACGAAGCCAAGGGTCAAGGAGCCGCTGTCGCCCATGAAGACTTTCGCCGGATGCCAGTTGAAGATCAGAAAAGCTACGGTGGATGCCAAAAAGATCGACGACAACATTATCATAAGCTCGTCGTGATTTGTATAGCCTATCCATAAAAATGCCCCCATCATCACGGCCGACATCGTCGCTGCGAGCCCATCCAACCCATCTACAAGATTCAGTGCATTGGTAAAGCCGGTTATGGCGAAAACGGTAAAAGGTATGGCTATATATATGGGCAGCTCTAACTTGTAGCCTATGTAGTGGCCGAGATTGTCTATATATATGCCGTTGATGCAAAGAAGAAGAGCGGCAGTTATGATAAATGTGAATTTCACTTTGGGAGAGACACCCTTTTTGTCGTCCAGAAATCCTGCGGCAAACACCAGTGAGATAGCGATGTAGACGTAGTAGTACTCTTGAAGTCTGTTCAGATCCAAAATGATGGCTGCGAATGAGACAAGGAGCGAGACGAGTACGAAGCAGATACCGGCACCGCGTGGTATCGGCTTTGTGTGCATG
>JALSPH010000039.1 GCA_026986055.1 Campylobacterales bacterium | reverse complement strand
TATACTTATCTATACGCTCCGTCAAAAGCTTCGCGAAGCCTTGCATAAGCTCGGCTTTTTTGCCGTTTTCGTGCGCATACTGCATTATCTGTTTAAGAAGGGCGGTTCTATCTTTCATAGGAAGATTGAGACCCAAAGAGGCTGCTACCTTTATTATATCCGCATTGGTTACGTAGACACCGGAATAGAAAAGTGCGCTCAAGTGGCGCTCCACACCTTCGTACGCCGGCGGTAGAACATTTTCGTTACGCTTCATTCTCTTCCCTCTTTTCAAGATTTGATTTGGCTGCTTTGGCGACGTTTTCATCCAAGTCTTGCAGCAATCTTTTAAGCACTTCAGTCGGCGTGGAAGGGTTCTCGGCCACCCTCATGCGAACCATCTTGTCGGAATCATCAGCAAGCGCCGCAAGGTATTTGGCCGGAGTAGATGGGTTGCCGGAGAGCCCGTCACGCACTATCTTTTCATCGCTGAATAGTTTTTGTAAAACTTTGGGAGGAGTGGAAGGATTTGTCGCCACGAGTGCACGAACGAGATTGACTTCGTCATCGGAAAGTCTTTGTAGCACCTCTACGGGAGTGTGCGGGTTTTTAGCGACGGCCCATCTACTTCCCATATCTTCCGTTTGGCTGAGCTCTACAAGCAGCTCTTCCATTATGGGGCTTTTGCCTTTCTCTCTGTCATAGACGGAGGTACGAAGGGAGAGGTTCATGGCTACTTGTCCCACTATCTCATGATCGTTTTTGAAGAGCGAAAAGATCTCCTTGACCTTTTCCAGCGGTAGATTTTTATCTTTTAGCTCCTCCAGAGCCTCTTCTCTATCCATATTGTATTACCTCGCATTTGTAATTTGCGACTATGGTATCAAAAAGGGTATCGGGAGTCAACAAAAGAGAAGATTGACGCTTTTTTTGGATAAAAAAATCTTTTTTTTTCAAACTCGATCAATTTTACTGCTCAGCCTCTTCACGATAATTGGAGATTTGTCGATATAGATTTGGTTATATCGTCTCTTTTGAGTATAAAAGGGTCGATTTCGGGCTTTTCAAGTTGAGTTAAGAAATTAGTTTCTATAATGAATTGTGGTCGGGGAACCCCGAAAAAACGGTGCATAAGGCACTTTGAACGAATACATAAGGAGTTGTGATGAGGCAGTGGTTTAAGGCTTTGTGCTTTGCAAGTCTCTTGTCGGCATCGGCACTGCTGGCTGCGGACAAGATTACGATACAGCCCGAAGAGGCTATCAAACTGATAGGCAAACCGGGCTATGTTTTTGTAAGCGGAGATAGTGAAACGGCATTTGAGGGCGGTCATATAAAAGGGTCGCGAAACATGTATGCACACCATCTGCATCATGGAGATCTGATGGGCAACCTAGAGTGCGAACCGCTTTACCAGTGCCCGGAGCATGCCGAACACTACATTAGCAGTAAAGGTATAAAAAAGAGCGATACGATAATCGCCTATGACAACTGGAGAGGGCCTAACGCTACCGGAGTATACAGTTTCTTCAAGTCTTATGGACATAAAAAGGTTTATATTCTCGACGGAGGTCAGGACGGTATAAAAGCTCTCGACCCGAATCAGAAGATATATGACAAGCTGAAGAAAGAGAAGAGATCTCTCAAAAAGGCTTACAGGAAGGCCAAAAAAGCGGGTGAAAAGGCGAAAATGGCTGAACTTAAGGCGAAAATGAAGGAGATCAAAGGGCAGATGAAGCAGGTGGAGAAGAAGCTTCTCGTTCAGCGTGGAAAAGAGAAACACTTCAAGCATACTCACTACAAGATAAGCGAGAGCGATATAGACACATCCGCTATCGTAGGAACCAAAGAGGTTTTCGAAGCGATGCAGGATATTCTCAAAAACGGAAAGAAGAGCAAGTATGTCATAGTAGATGCCAGAAGTATGATCGAGATCATAGGTGAGCGCAAGATGGACAATGTGGCCAGGGGAGGGCATATTCCCGGCTCTACGTTCATAGAGTGGAAGAAGATCACCGACTTTGAGAGAAAGAAGAGTTTCAGACCGCTCAAAGAGCTCGAAGAGACCTTCAAGAAGTATGGAATAACGAAGGATAAAACAGTCTATGCCTACTGTCAGGTAGGTGCCGGACGCGGTTCGGATATAGTTTCTGCTCTGCAACTGTTGGGATACAAAAATGTCAAAGTCTATACCGGGGCGTGGGATACCTGGGGCAACAATATGAATCTTCCGATTCGACGCTAAGGAGAGTGAGCAATGGTAAACAGCAAACGAAGAGATTTTCTTAAATTTTCAGGTGTGACGGCCGCGTTGGTGGCCTCGCAAGGAAGCCTGTTCGCTAAAACGGGTGTTATGAAGGTCGAAAACGGGAAAGAGAACTATCCCAACACGACATATACGGAAGAGATGTATAGAAATGAGTTCGATTTTACCCGAGGTAAAAAGGAGGAGACCGGTTTTGCATACCACTGTGTGAACTGCCAGGGTAACTGCGCATGGGAGGTATGGTCTCATAACGGTGTCGTGACGCGTGAGAACCAGTCTGCCCGTTACCCCTCCATCAACGCCAAGATCCCCGATTTCAACCCGAGAGGCTGCAACAAAGGCGTCCAGCACTCTCAGATAATGTATGAAAAGGATAGAATCCTCTACCCTATGAAACGTGTAGGAGAGAGGGGAGAAGGGAAGTGGAAGAGAATAAGTTGGGATGAGGCCGCTACGGAAGTGGCTGAAAGAATCTTCGACGTTATGACCGATCCGGAGCGCGGTCCAGACAAGCTTATGGTTCATGCTGGGACCGGTCTTCTTACCGAGGGAAGAAGGGGCGCGCCTCTAAGATTCTCGACTCAGCTTGGTGCGGTTCGCATCTACCCTGCTTCTTATCTGGGGGATATGTTCTCCGGTGCGGCTATAGCTTATGGAGAGGGTAACGTCGGCGGAACCTACGACTTTATGTACAATGTCGATACATCCATATTCTGGGGAGGGAACCCTTCGGTTTCTCGTATTCCCGATGCGCACTTCGTTTGGGAAGGAAAGTATAACGGCGCCAAAGTCATCATAATCACACCTGAGTTCAACGCTTCTGCAAAATCTGCCGACTTGTGGATTCCGGTAAAGGCGGGAAGCGACAATATCCTTGCAATGAGCGTTATAAACGTCATACTGAACGAAAAGCTCTATAAACCAGGATTCATGAAACTCTTTACCGACCTACCTTTCCTTGTGAGGCTCGACAACCAGAAGCTTTTGAGAAGATCCGATATGGAGCATGCCAAAAATGCGGAAGAGGAGGAGAAGTTCGAAGAGGAGTTTTACGCAATGAACTCCAAAACGGGCAAGCCTGCTCTGATGCCTGGAACGGAAGGGAGCGAGCACCATACTCTTAGATTGGAGGAGTTTGGTATAGACCCTGAGCTTGAGGGAACTTGGAGTGTTAAGACGCTCGACGGAGAGGTCAAAGTGACGACGGTTTTCGAGATGCTCAAGAAATCGGCAGCGAAATTCTCTCCGGAAGCTACGCAAAAGATCACGGGAGTCCATCCCGATGTGGTTCGAGAGCTTGCGCACGATATAGCCAAGCCAAAGGTCGTAACGATAACTACCGGCTTCTCTTTGAACAAATACTTCAACGGTGTAATGACCATTTGGAACATAGCCTCCATATGCGGTTTGACCGGGCGCATGGGTCCATACGGCGGACTCAACACCGAAAACGAGTTCAGCCTTAGCGGTCTTGGAGCGCTAAGCGGCTTCAGCGGTAAATACGCTCCGAGATTCGGTTCCGGATTTGTAGGAGAGTTCGTCTTCGGCGACGGAATGAAGACATTCGACAAATATTTCAGCGACGAAGATGTCAAGCGCGCTCAAAACGGTATGAGCAAGAAAGATTATATGGAGATTGTCGAAAAGCTCTTAGAAGAGGGTAAAAACGGCAAAGCCAACAACGAGTCGCATCACGGAAATGTCGTCAAGCCATGGTGGCAGCCCGACACCGCCATCATTGTCGCCGACTCTAAGTTCAGACGAAACAAGGGTAGTGAATATCGTGAAGCATTTTTGAAAAAGACGAAGTTCTTCTGCTATGTTGACTTCAGGATGAGCGAAGCGGCGGTATATGCAGATATTCTTCTGCCGGCAAAGTCTCACTACGAAGTTTACGATATCAGAACTAGTCCGGGATATCACAGGTTTACAAACCTTGCAAAGCCTATAGCCAATATGAAACCGGTAGGCGAGGCTATGGATGAGTGGAGCATGTTCGCCCTTTTGGCCAAGAAACTTGAAGAGGTGGCAAACAGACCTGAAAACAAAGCTAAAGCGAAAGTCAAAGATCTTAAAAAGTATGCCAGAGAGGGTTACCACGACCTTGCCAATTTCCATAAAGAGTTCACTAATACTGATGAAGAGTCTGAAGCGGCAGCAGAGCCGTATCTCGGAACCGATAAACTTGCGGTCGAAGCGGCTCTTGAGAAGTGCGAGCAGTATGCGCCGTGGACAATGGAGAAGATGTATAAAGCGGGAGGCTTCCTACAGCTTAACGAAAAAGCCGGTAAAACATCGCCTCTATATTCAGATAGACCATTCTTCACATTCGAAGATCATCTTTACAAATTCGAGCGCATGGAGACTTTGAGCGGACGACAGACATTCTACGTCGATCATCCTATGTTCATAAAACTCGGCGCGGCGACCAACACCGGTATGGAAGGTA
>JALSPH010000038.1 GCA_026986055.1 Campylobacterales bacterium | reverse complement strand
GACAATCTGATAATGATCTACGACTCCAACCGCATAACGATAGAGGGAGATACCTCTTTGGCATGGGACGAAGAGGTGAAACTACGCTTCGAAGCGCAGGGGTGGAGAGTCATAGAGACCGACGGCCACAACTACGAGCAGATAGACGAAGCGTTGACTCTTGCGAAAGCTTCCGACAAACCGGTGCTGATAGTAGCCCATACGATAATAGCTAAAGGGGCTCTGGAGATGGCTGGAGACCACAACAGCCACGGCGCCCCTTTGGGAGAGGATTTGATAAAGCGTGCAAAAGAGGCGGCCGGGTTCGACCCCCAAAAGAGTTTCTACATTCCCGACGACGTTCTTATGCGCTTTAGGTGTGCGGTAGAAAAAGGTGAGCTTGCCGAAAGAGAGTGGAACCACCTTCTAAAACAGGCTCCATACATAGAGCAGAACGAAGCTCTTGAAAGGCTTTTGAATCCAGATTTTGATGCGATAGAGTGGCCTGAGTTTGAAGCGGGAAGCGAAGTGGCTACAAGAGATAGCAACGGTAAGATACTAAACGCGATAGCCAAAGCCGTTCCCGGCTTTTTCGGAGGTAGTGCGGATCTTGCTCCATCGAACAAAACGGAGCTGAAGGGTATGAAAGATTTTCCTCTCGGTAAAAACATGCACTTTGGCATAAGAGAGCACGCTATGGCGGCCATCTGCAACGGCATAGCCGCATACGGACCGCTGCTACCCTTTAGCGCTACCTTCTTTGTCTTCAGCGACTATATGAAGCCTGCCGTTCGTATAGCCGCTCTTAGCTCTTTGAAACACTTCTTCGTATGGACACACGACAGTATAGGGGTAGGGGAAGATGGCCCTACTCACCAGCCTATAGAGCACCTTAGCCAGTTCAGGGCGCTTCCGAACTTCTATACTTTCCGCCCTGCCGATGCTACGGAAAATGTTGAGTGCTGGAAGGTGGCTTTGGGGCTTGAAGCCCCTTCAGCTTTTGTATGCAGTCGCCAGAAGCTCAAAGTCTTGAAGAGTGAGGTGGCATTCGGAAGTGCAAGGAATGGCGGTTATTTGATCAAGAAAAGAGAGAATGCGACCGTTACGCTAGTTGCAAGCGGATCTGAGGTTATGTTGGCGCTACAGAGCGGGTGTCACCTCGAAGAGGAGGGGATTATGGCAAATGTCGTATCGGTTCCGTGCTTCGAGCTCTTTTGCGAGCAGGATAGAGAATATATAGATAGTGTCATAGACCCATCAACCAAAGTTTTGGCTATAGAGGCTGCAAGCGGGCTTGAGTGGTACCGTTTCGCCGACGATCTGCTATGCATGGAGAGCTTCGGTGCGAGCGGAAAAGCTTCCGATCTTTTCAGGGAGTTCGGCTTCACTATACCAAACGTTATAGATAGGGTAAAAGCCCTTTTGGGTTGAGCCTGATATGAAAAAACTCCTCTGCGCTCTTTTTATGGCTTTGCCTCTTTTGGCGCTTGAAGTAGGCGAAAAGCTGCCGACTCTTACCCTTGAGGGCAAAGATGGTGCCAGGGCGGACGGCGAACCTTGGAGCAGTGAGTCGTTAAGAGGCAAAGTCTTTGTCATCTTCTATGTCGATCCAGACAAAAAGGATTTGAACGAAGAGTTTGTAGAGAGGCTGAAGAGCGAAGAGTTTGACCGCAGATATTACGGCTCGGCGGCCATTGCGAACCTCGAGGCGACATGGATGCCCAACTTCGCCATAGAGGCGGCACTCAAAAGCAAGCAGAAGAAGTACCCAGACACGATCTATGTAAAAGATAGAGTCAAAAAGGGTGTAAAGGTGTGGGGAGTGGCGGATGATGACGCAAACTTTATTGTTCTTGGTCCGCAAGGGAAGGTTTTGTACTTTTCAAGCGGAAAAATCCCCAAAGAGAGTTACGAAAAGATAGTCGATTTGATCCATACCGAAATAGATCGACTCTCCAATCGCCGATAGACTTCTAAAGAGGCTTCCACTCAGGCTCTACCTCCAATGGAGGGAACCCATCAAGCATCTGCATAGGTTTGTAGTTCATTTTGTACTCGAAGCTCCTGCAGCCATCTACCCAATAGCCGAGATATATCCATCTCAGACCCATCTTTTTGGCAAGCTCTATCTGCATAAGAAGAGAGTAGGTCCCGAGAGAGTACTTCGAGTAGTCGGGGTCGTAGTAGAAGTATATGGAAGATATGCCATCTTCGGTAATGTCGATGAGGTCGACGCCTACAAGTTTCTCCTCTATGAAGTAGAGCACCTCTTTGCCGAACTCATGTGCGCCGTCGACGAAGTTTTCGTAATAGAGCTGCGGATTTACGGGTGAGTATTTCCAGCCGGAGATTTCGCTTTTATGTTTGTGGAAGCGGTTGTAGAGATCCAGGTGCTCTTGCGTCATCGTAGGTTTTCTGATGTGCATAAGAGTCTTTCGGTTTTTTTTCATTACTCTTCTTTGTGATTTGGAGAGCGAGAAATTCAATGCGTCTATCCGTAAGTTTTTGCAGCCGTTGCAGTTTGCGCAGATGGGATGGAAAAAGTAGCATCCAAAACGCCTCCATCCGCGTTTTACAAGCTCCGTTACAAGTTTTCTGCTGGCATTGCGCATATATCTGTAGTACATTCGCGTAGATTTTTCGGGCAGGTAGCTGCACTCGTAGTCAAGCATACAAAAGTCTATGAAGTGTTCGCAGTTTTTCTCAAGTGTCATGTCGCTATCTCGTAAACTATCTCTGTTTTGTTTTTTATCTTCTTTATCTCTTTTATAGCGAGGTTCTCCAGATCCATCGCCAAAAGAGCCTCTTCATCCATAATAGCACGCTTTGCCATCTCTTTCAAGAGAGTACCGCGGTAGGCTTTCGCCCAGTGGCTGACACTCTTGCCGTTTTTTAAAAACTTCATGGTTATGCAGGGGCCCTTTATACGGTAGAATTTGTCGTAAAAACCTGCCCGTAGATCGACAACCGGGCCGTTTTCTTGGAGGTAAACATCTAGCGCTTGGCTGAAGTGCTCTTTGTAGAACTTTTCGGGAGCGAAGGAGCCTATATGCTCTCCCTGCTTCAGCTTGTAGTCGGGAATGCGGTCTTTGGCTCTTACGGGGCCGAAGAGATTTGAGAATATGATCAACCGTTCATCTATATACTCTTGAGCATTTTTTGGAAGCGAGGAGTAGCCAAGATATTCGTATGCAACACCGGTATAGCGCTCTACGGCTTTCATCGTAGGCTCTTTGAAGATATCTTTTTGGTACCTTGCAAGAGCCTCTTTATCTTTTATGCCTGTTAGTTTAGATACTTCATTCTCATCGGCCTCTTTCATAAAGTCGTTGTAAATTTTTGCCGCTTCCAGGCGTTTTGGGTAAAGTTCCGGAAAGATAAAAGCATCTTCTGCTATCGAAGGCAGATCTCCCCCCTCTCTTTTTGTTTCACTCGGAGCGAAAAGTATTGTCATTATCACCTCTTTTTCAACATCTAATATGAAGTTTACCAAAAAACATAGCGGTTGCACATAAGCTACACATAATTGGAATAAGATGTAAATTAAGTCCATCTATGAAGAGGGAGAAATCATGCAGATGAGCGAAAAAAGAGTATCCCATGCCGGTCACGCTTTACCAAGCGGTAACGTGAGGGCATTGAAGATAACCGGATGGCTGACGGGAATATACTTCTTCATAGAACTAGCCATAGGCTACTGGAGCGGTTCGGTAGCGGTCATATCGGATGCCTTCCATACCTTTTCGGCTGTCGGCGGTGTTCTAATAGCACTTGTCGCCGGCAATATGGCTATGCATCCCGCCTCTGAAAGGGCAACGTTCGGTCTTGTTAGAGCGGAGATAGTCGGCGCTCTTTTCAATGGACTTTTTCTGCTTCTTATGGCCTTTTATGTCTTCTGGATGGGATATCAGCGCCTTCTAGAGCCTATGGAGATTCCCACGGGTCCTATGCTTCTGGCAGCGATAGGAGGGTTGATCACCGAGTTTATAAGTCTGCGGCTTCTTTACGGAAGAAGTGAGGGCAATCTGAATATGAAAGGGGCGCAATGGCATGTGATACAGACTTTTATAGGAAGTATTCTCATTATAGTGGCAGCCGTAGTTATAAAGTTCACGGGATTCTATCAGATAGACCCGATTCTGGGGGTGCTCTTCGGTGCAGTTCTTCTTTGGGCTTCGTGGGGAATAATCTCTCATGCTCTTCAGATTCTTCTTCAAAAGGTTCCTGAAGGGTTCGATACGGAATCCATGATAAAACAGATTGAGGCGATGGAACATGTGATAGATGTGCACCATCCGCATATATGGGCATTGACTACCGGAAAAAATATAGTTTCCATGCATGTACTTGTCGACAACGAGGCTGATTTACAAAAGGTATTGGAAAATGTCGATAGAGCATTGAAAAAGGATTTCTCGGTTTACTTCTCTACCGTTCAGGTTGAAAAGAAGTGCCCGAATGAGAGCGAAGCGCAAGATATTAGCGTAAAAATAGGGAGCTAAGATGAGAACGGCGATTTTTTATGGAAGCAGCGGCGGTACGACGAAAAGTGTTGCCGAACAGATTAAAAAAGCTTTGGGCTATGATGTAGATCTCATAGATGTGGCCGATGCGAAGGGTGAAGAGTTCGAAAGGTATGATAAGATCATTCTCGGAACTTCAACATGGGGTGAGGGTGATCTGCAGGATGACTGGAAGGATTTTTTCGAAGAGTTCCAAAAAGTC
>JALSPH010000037.1 GCA_026986055.1 Campylobacterales bacterium | reverse complement strand
TACCAAAAAAGAATTAAGGATGGCTCATGCATTTTCCTGCACCGCTAAAATCCAACAGTTTGAAAATCATGCTTCTTGGAAGCGGGGAACTTGGCAAAGAGGTGGCTATAGAGGCGCAGCGACTCGGTCTGGAGGTAGTGGCCGTCGACCGATACCCAAACGCTCCGGCTCATCAGGTAGCTCACGAAGCGCATGTCATAGATATGCAGAACAGAGATGAGGTTTTGGATCTTGTTAGGCGAGTGCGCCCGGACTATATACTGCCCGAGATCGAAGCTATCAGTATAGAGGCCCTCTTCGATGCCGAGAGAGAGGGATTTACCGTCATTCCAAACGCCGAAGCGGTAAACAAGACGATGAACAGAAAAAACATAAGAAAGTTTGCGGCCGAAGAGCTTGGTCTTAAAACGAGTGCCTACAGGTTCGTCTCCAGCTACGAGGCTTTGGAAGAGGCGGCAGAGGAGATAGGGTACCCGTGCGTTATCAAGCCTGTCATGAGCTCTTCAGGGCACGGCCAGAGCGTGGCAAGGAGTAGGCAGGAGCTTCAAAAGAGCTGGGCCGTGGCGCAGGAGGCGCGCGGCGATGCGAGCGAACTTATCGTAGAGGAGTTTGTGGAGTTCGATTATGAGATAACGCTGCTTACCGCAAGAAACGGAAAAGAGACTATATTTTGCGAGCCGATAGGGCATGAGCAAAAGGATGGGGACTATATATTCAGTTGGCAGCCGGCCTTCATGAGCCCGACCGCAAAAGAGAGAGCGGAAGAGATAGCCAGAAAGGTTACGGAGGGACTCGGTGGACGAGGAATCTTCGGCGTGGAGCTCTTCGTCAAAGGGGATGAGGTCTATTTCAGCGAAGTCAGCCCCAGACCTCACGATACGGGTATGGTAACGCTGATAACTCAGAGCCAGAGCGAATTTGCTCTCCATATACGCGCCGTTTTGGGTCTCCCTTTGGAATTTGCATTTTTCACTCCCGGAGCAAGCGCTGCATACAAAGCCAAAAGAGAGAGTGTCACACCCGTGATACACACTGAAGATGCCGTCTTCGCCTCGGATTCATTTTTAAGGGTTTTCGGCAAACCGGAGAGTCATGAGGGTAGGCGAATGGCTGTTTTGTTGACGATGGCAGCAAGCGAGAGTGAAGCTTTGAAGAAGGCCAAAGAGCGCATAGGCTATGTCGAAGATTATGCGAAAGTGACCAAAACGGTCGAGACGGAGCGTCAGGAGAGCGAAGAGGAAAGCTGCGTGATAAAGAAGGTATTCAAGTTTATCTTCGGAAAATGATGCAGATAGAGCAGCATATAGTAAGGCTCTCTGCCAAAAGCAGAGGCGTTCACCTGGTGACCGAAGAGATCTGTACCCAGATTCCGGCACTCAAGAGTTTCGAGAGTGGGCTTTTGCACCTTTTTTTGCGCCATACGAGTGCCGCTTTGACGATTAACGAAAATGCCGACCCGGATGTAAGAGCAGATACTCAGACCTTTTTGAACGCTCTGGTTCCTGACGGCTATGCAGGGTTTCGCCACACTCTGGAAGGTCCCGAAGATATGCCTGCGCATATAAAGTCGATGCTTTTGGGGTGTGAGCTTACGATTCCCGTATCCAACGGGAGTTTGATGCTTGGAACTTGGCAGGGTATATACCTGGTGGAGGGGAGAGAGTATGGCGGCGGAAGAGAGATCGTCGCGACCGTTTACGGTCGTGTGGTATAATGGATCTCATGAAACGGATACTTCCTACTCTTTTTCTTTTTGCCGCGAGCCTCTCTTTCGCCGCAAGCGTACAGTGTGAAATAGAGAATGGAAGAATATACTGCAAATATTTTCTCGACCGCTCCGACAACCAGAACGGAAAAGAGGTGGAGTTTCACTGGATCTCTCCGAAATCTCCCGTAGATGATCGTATCCGCCACTTCAGAGTTCCGCCCCTTCACGGCTCCGTTTACGATTACAGGTTTCTGCCGGGCCGCATGGAAGGCAGATGGCATGTGAAGGTCAAAGATCTTGAAACAAACAGTACGGTCGAGACCTTCTTCGATATAAACAGTACCGACGACTCCTTGTTCGAAGAGGATTGAATCTAAAGAGAGTCATCAAAAAAGAGTCGGCTGAACAAGAGACTTTATCTTGAAGCTTCTTCGATGAATCGGCGAGTAGCCATATTTTACTATAGCCTCTACATGCTCCTTGGTTCCATACCCTTTATGCTTATTAAAGCCGTAATGCGGGTACTTTCCGGCGGCTTCAACCATTATTTTGTCTCTTGTTACTTTAGCCAAAATGCTCGCCGCGCTCACTTGAGCGATCTTACTGTCCGCTTTTACCTCGCACTCAAGCCCTGAAATTCCGAATGTGGTATTTCCGTCGAATATATATCTGGTTGCAGAAAGAGAGTTCATGATCTCTTTTAGACCATGAATCAATGCACTGCTTATGCCGTCGTCGTCAATCTTTTGCGCATCTATGATCACGATATGCCAAATGGAACTTTTAGAAATCTTTTCAAAAAGATCTTCCCGCCTCTTTTTCGTTATCTGTTTGGAGTCGGCCAGCCCATCTATCTGTTCGGTTAGAATTACTCCCGCCATTACGAGTGGGCCTGCAAGAGGGCCGCGTCCAGCTTCATCTATGCCGCATATCTTTTTCATGATAGAATTTTAGTTTCTCTTTTCGATAAAAGAGCTGAAAGGATACTCTTTGACTCTTTTCAAACTACCATTTTTTATATTTTTTACTGCTATAGCGCTACTTTTTCTTGGCTGCGGTAATAAGCCGGTCGTTAAGGTTTACGACGAAGGCGAGATCGGCAAGATAGGTTCTCTTGCCATAAAGATATCCCCATTCGATAGAGAGATAGATCGGTTCTTTAGAGGAAGATACCGCTTTGTAGAAAGCAGCAATACCGTTTTATATGTTGTGCATAAAGAGAATATATGCTGTAACAGCAACCAGAATGCAGCTATAAAGGCTGTTTCCGGGCTTCCGCACAACTTTTTGAGAATGGAGGTGAAGCGGGGCATGAAAACGATATACAGCTACTATATAGACCTCGACAACCCTGTCGGGATCGGTGATCTTCAAAGAGCGTTCGATAGGCTTGAACGAGATTTGAAAATCACTCCCTGAATGTTATGAAGATTTTGGTTCCCCCGTTTCTAAATATTCGGATATCCCCTTTGAGCTGCTGTTTTGTTAACGCCTTTACAAGTTTAAGCCCGATACTTCTTCGCTTTGCCTCTTCTCTTATCCCTTTGCCGTTGTCACAAACAGAAAGAGTATATAGATCTTCACTCTTTTTCAAAGAGATCCATACCGTTCCATCATCTTTGTCGAAAGCGTATTTCAATGAGTTGGTGACAAGTTCATTGACTATTAAACCGCAATAGACCGCTTTTTCCGGAACCAGGTCTATAGATATGTCGTAAATGAATCTGAAATTCGAATCGGGATATGAGGAGGATATCTCATTTACGATTTGCTGAAAATACTCATTTGTATTCAAACGGACGATAGTATCTTTTCTATATAACATTTCGTGCAGCTTGCTCATGGAGCCGATTCTGTTTTGTGCGGAGCGGATCATCTCTTTTGCGTCGGCATCGTGAAGTTTCGAGCTCTGCAACTGCAGCAGAGATACTATCGTCTGAAGGTTGTTCTTTACGCGATGGTGGATCTCTTTTAAAAGGGTATTCTTCTCATCCAGAGCCGTGGAGAGCTCCTTGGTTCTCAAAGAGACAAGTTGCTGAAGGCGATCTTTTTCGTTTTTATGAAACTCCAGAAGCTTTCTGTCTGCGGCCTCTTTCTCCTCTTTCAGCGTATTTATTCTGGATGCAAGGCCGATGGAGAAGATGAGTGCTTCAAATAAAAATCCGGTTTGCGGTATATAGATCCAGTTAGTAAATGAAGGTATAGCGCCTATTGCCATCGTAGCGACAAGCAATAATGAAGCTATAACGACAAGCCATCCGGCGGCATAGTATGTTGACTGAGGCAGTCTCTTTTTTATGGCCAATATTGCAACAATTATAAATATGAGATTTGGTGCAACAAAAAGATTGATTGAGAGTTTTGGGCTTTCTATGAAAACAATAGTGAGATAGTATAAAGGAAGGAGTTTTAGGAATATATCTATATTTGGCATTGTTTTTTCTGTAATTAAAAAGTAGCGCGTAAAGAGGGGAATGAAAAACAGAGGTAATGCTATTGTAAGATTTAAAAGCAAGCGGGAGTCAAGCGAATGGCGTAACACATAAGTCTCCAAAACTCCAGTTAATTGTGCCATGAAAACGATTATCCCGAACAGGTATGCACAATACCAGAGATAAGCGACATCCCGTGTAAAGATGAGTATGAATAGGTTGTAGATCAAAAGAGCGCCCATGGCTCCGAAAAATATGCCGAGAATGAAATGTTTTTTGGTTTCGTGCTCTCTATATCCGCTCGGTGACCAAAGAATTGGTTTTGCTTTAAGTGTTGAGATAGGAGATGAGAATTTCAGGTAAATAGTTCTCTTCTCCTGAGGGTCGAGAAAGATATTGAAAATAGGGTTAGGCTCCTTTAAACTCTCTCCTCTTAACAGTGCACCGGAAGCTTTTTCGATGCCGTTGTCGTAGAGGGTGACGTAACCGGTATGGGGATTGTCGGTCTCCAAAATTCTATGCACCCTCTTTTTAAGCGGGTTTTTCAATCTGCACTTAATCCAAAGATCGCTACCGTT
>JALSPH010000036.1 GCA_026986055.1 Campylobacterales bacterium | reverse complement strand
GCCGGTAGTTTCGGTAATTTCCCATGCGGCTATCGCGGACGAAGTGGAGAGCGGTCAGCTATACGAGTCCAAAATACGTGGATACAGAATAAAAAGAAAGCTCTATATAGCCTACTCGAAAGAGCGTAAACATGACGCTTTCATAGAGAATGTAGTAAGCTATCTCCAGCAAGCCAAGTGCTAACTCTCCTCTTTTTTAGAGGGGTCTTTGGAGGCCCCTTTTAGGAACCTTCTGTTTTCCGGGTTGTTCAAGAGCGCTTCGAGCGAACTTTTGACACCCGGCACTTCTCTCTTCTCTTCGATCTTCGGTACCAAAGCCATATTTACAAGCAGAGGCGTATCTTCCACAATAACTTGTAAAACTCCCAAAAGAGGCATAGAGACGACGCTTCCGAAGTTTTGGGGCCCAAAACCTGCTTCGAAAGATATATGGTGCTCATGCACTTCGAAACTCTCGAAAGTGTATCCGGCAATCATGAAGAGAGTGACGCTCTGAAGTTGGTCGTAAATGTCCGAGGGCAGGGGAGGGTCGAACTCCACATGTTCAAGGTTGCACAAAATCGCGAAAGGGGTATCTCTTTCGAGCAGGAATATCATCATATCTTTCAGATGGGACTCCATCATACGCTGAAAGTCGGAGTTATTTATCAAATTGATGATCATTTCACCCTCTTTTCATTTCTATCGATATATTATACCGTTTTCTATAGGCTCGAATCCAACCATGGCGTTTAGAAGGGCGAACCTTTCGAAACGCTCTATCTCATCGACCGATATGTCACGCGGAACAAGAAAACCGCTCTTTATAAGTCTTTGGCGCGTAGTTCCGGCAAGAAGAGGAGATTTTGGGGTTAACCATGTGTGGCCGTTGTAGAAGGCTATGTTGGCTATGGATGTGTCGGTTACAAGCCCGTTTCGTACTATGAGTATGTCGTCTGCATCCTCTTTCATGCCAAAAAGTTCGTCGATCTCCTCTCTATCGGCGAACTTATGGGAATAGGCGATGGTCGAGTCTACAAGTTTCAGCCGCTTTATGCGTCTTGGAGAGTATGGGGAGTAGTCTATGCTTTCTATCTCTTTTGTATATAGGATTCTGCACTTTAGAGTACCTTTTGTGCTTGGAGGTCGTATGGCATCGCCAAGGTCTATATGGGGCACCTCCTCTCCGTAAAGCTCTCTTCTGCTTCTATCGAAACGTGTTTGGTGATAGCTTAGATGTTGAATCGAGCCGTTTTGGATACATATTGTTTCAAAAAGCATAGGATACTCCTTACGGTTTTTTGCTAAGAGCCTGAACCCGCTACTCTTCCTCGTTGAAGAGTTCCGTACTAAGGTATCGCTCTCCCGTGTCGCATAGTACGGTCACGACGACTTTGCCTCTGTTTTCAGGTCTGGAAGCCACTTTTATGGCGGCATGTACGTTGGCTCCAGAAGATATTCCGACCAAAAGCCCCTCCTCTTTTGCGATTTTGCGGCTCATCGCAAAAGCCTCTTCGTTGGAGACTTTTACGATCTCATCGTAAACTTCCGTATCCAAAATCTTGGGAACGAAGCCTGCACCTATGCCTTGAATTTTGTGAGGCCCCGGTCTGCCGCCTGAAAGTACCGGTGAACTGCTCGGCTCCACGGCTATCACCTTTATGGAAGGAATCCTCTCTTTCAAAACCTCTCCTACGCCCGTAATAGTGCCTCCGGTACCTACCGCAGCTACGAAGATATCGACCTTTTCCTCAGTGTCGCGCAAAATCTCCTCTGCCGTCGTTTTACGGTGGATTTCCGGGTTGTCAGGATTTTCGAACTGCTGAAGAATAAGTGAGTTTTTAATCTCCTCTTTGAGCTCTTTTGCCCTATCTATCGCTCCTTGCATACCCTCTGCGGCAGGAGTGAGCTCAAGCTGCGCTCCGAGAGCTTTAAGCAGTTTCCTGCGCTCCAGGCTCATGGATTCGGGCATGGTTAGAATAAGGCGAATACCCTTGGCGGCACATACGCTCGCCAAAGCTATGCCGGTATTGCCGCTTGTAGGCTCTATGACGGTACTGTTTTCGTCTATTATGCCTCTTTCAAGAGCCCTTTCGATCATATTTTTACCTATCCTGTCCTTTACGGAACCTCCAGGGTTCATAAACTCGCATTTGCCCAGTATCGTACAGCCGCTCGCTCTGCTTGCAGCGTTTAGTTTCACCAGCGGAGTTCCTCCGACAAGCTCCGTAACATCGTTTGCAATCTTCACAATATTTGATCTCCTTATCGGGGTTTGGCATTTTCTCTACTATGTTAGCATAAAAGATAATAAAAAAAGTTTTTTCAAAAAGCTTCGCTTGCACTTTTTTATTCTTATTGAGAAGGGTTTGGCCAATTTTTGCTACCGCGGTACTATGATGTCCGTTATGGGGCCGTTTGTAGCGTGGTAGATGACGGTGTCGTGGCGGTTTGCCTGCATCTGAAGCAGAAGGCGCTGGAGTGTGGGCTCTATGGAGGGCAGAAACCAGGCGTTGTTGCTTATGGCGACCATATGGCCGGGACTGTTTTTAAAAAGTCTATCCGTAGTAGCTTCGTAGCATATGGCGTTTCTCCATGTTAAGCCCAGCATCTCGAAGTCGCTCGGCTCTCTTGCCGTAAGGTAGTCGCTGGCTCCGTCGAAAAAGAGTCTGTTGACCCATTTTGCTATCCAAGAAGGGAGGGGAACCTCCTCTCCAAAAGGGACCAGAACCACTTTATGCATCACTCTTAAAGTGCCGTTTTTGAAAAGGTAGGTGGAGTTGAAGGATCTCCCTTTTTCGTCGTATAGAGCTCCCGTTACTATCGTTATATTTTGGCTAAGCTTCAAAAGTGAGTCGACAAGGTCGATCTCACGGTTTAGATATAGCGGGAAAGCGCTTTCGGGAAGTACGACGGCTTTGAACCCCTCTCTTCGAGCCTCTTTTATGACTCTAACATTCGCCTCTACTATAAGCTGCCTGTAGCGCGGGTCCCACTTTTTATCTTGATCGAGCGAAGTTTGCACGAGTTTTATCGGCAGCGGAGTGGGCAAGCTGCTTTGTTGTATATGCAGAGCCGCTGCAAATGCCCCAAGGAGCAGCCAGCGCCACCTCTTCTTTTCAAAAACTGTAAATAGTGTCAGAACGGAGAGTATTATCCATAGTTGCCAAAGAGAGTCGCCGAATATGGAGCCTGTAAAGATTAGCGAGGGCCTGAACCAGTCGAAACCGAAAGGGTGCAGAAACTCGAGGAGTCCGAAAGCGAGCGCTCGAAGCGCGATGTGAGGGAGTGAGCCGATGAGCCAAAAGATGAGTCCGTACGTTACCGCTACCGCTACTGTAACGAAGGGTATCATCCATGCAAGATCGTAGTAGCGAAAGCTGAGGCCTATCCACCAAAACCAAAAAAGAGCGGTAAAAAAGCCGCTCCAAAAGAGTGCCGTTTTTGGCAGTGTCAGCCAGAAATAGAGTGCGATTACTCCCAAAAAAGCCTGCAGCCATGGAAAAATGAGGTCGAAATGATACATGTATATGAAAAGAGATGCACAAAGTGCGGAAAGAAAGCCTAAACTTAGTGAAGAGGTGTTAAAATAGCGCATCGAAATTTTCACATACAAGGATGAGAGATGAACGGTGCCGAACAGGGGAGTATTTTAGCTTCATTATTTCCGCTTCTGATTCTGTTTGCTATCTTCTATTTTCTGGTGATTCGCCCTCAGCAAAAGCAGGCGAAACAGCACAAAGAGATGGTGGCTTCGCTCAAAAAGGGCGACAAGATCGTAACTACCGGCGGCTTGATAGCCGAAGTTATAAAACCTGAAGAGGATTTTATCAAAATCAAGCTTAACGACGAGACGATAGTGAAACTCGTCCCCGACTACGTAGCAAGAAAGATAGAGGATGAAGCTTAACTACCGCGTAGTCATCTTCGTAGCGGCCGCAATTTTCGGCCTAGCCCTCTCCGCCCCCTCCCTTTTTCAGCTTGAAAAGGGGCCCAAGATAACGCTTGGGCTCGACCTGCAAGGCGGTCTCCATATGCTTCTTGGGGTAGATACCGACGAAGCGATACGCTCTAAAGTGAAATCTCTTGCATCGTCGATAAAATATGCTGCCGAAGATGAAGATTTGATAATCGATGAGTTCAGAGTCAAAAACGGCAAGGTCGAGTTCGAACTTCTCGACAGAGACGATATGCCGAAGATGGATGAGATTCTGAAGAAGATAGAGGGGATAGCCGTTACGAAAGATGGCTTGAAGTACAGTGTGACGCTCACTCCGGCGGAGAAGGAGTCGATTAAGAAGTATGCCATAACCCAGGCGGTCGACACGATACGAAACAGGCTCGATCAGTTCGGCTTGGCCGAGCCGACGGTTGCCAAACAGGGCAAAGAGAAGATACTCGTGGAGGTGCCCGGCATAAAGACTCCCGAGCAGGAGCAGCGCATAAGGGAGCTTATAGCCAAAGCGGCCCATCTTCAGCTTATGGCGATAGATGAGGAGAGGGCGGCCAATGTAGATAGAATGACTCCTGCGGAGGCTGCCAAATACGGCGACGTTATTTTAGAAGGCGCTCAGGACGGGAGGAAGTATCTTGTCAAGGAGATACCGATTCTCGACGGTTCGATGCTGACGGATGCTAGAGTGGCATTCGATCAGAACAACCAGCCTGTCATAAACTTCTCCCTCAACTCCCAGGGCGCTAAGATATTTGGAGACTTCACAGGCAAAAATGTCGGCAAAAGGCTTGCGGTGGTTCTTGACAACAGAGTCTACAGTGCGCCGGTCATAAGAGAACGAATAGGGGGAG
>JALSPH010000035.1 GCA_026986055.1 Campylobacterales bacterium | reverse complement strand
CGTTATAAATAAAGAAGGGCTTCTCGCCTATTTCATAGACATAGTCGACGAACTTTTTTATAGCAGGATTCATTCCGGGAGCGTCGCCTCCGGAGCAGAGTATCGCCAAGGGCATAAAAGGCTCCTTTCCATTTTGTAACCGGCGGATAGTATAATGTTATCACACAATGGTAAACAAAGAGGTATTAAATGGATCCGAAAGTAAAAATAGTTGCAACGCTTGGCCCTTCGACGAACGACAAAGAGTCTATAAAGAGATTGATAGAGAGCGGGGTGAACATTTTTCGCCTAAACTTCTCCTACGGTACTCATGAGGAGCACCTTGAAACTATCAAGAGTATACGAGAGAGTGCAAAAGAGCTAGGTCGAACCGTAGCGGTACTGCAAGATATCTGCGGGCCCAAGATAAGAGTGAAAGGTCTAGGCAAAAGGGTTTCCGTCAAAAGGGGAGAGAGACTCTATATGGCTAAAGAGGCTACCGAGAAGGCCTTCTCCATAACATACCCCGATCTCATCGACTCTCTCTACGTCGGAGAGGATCTCTTTTTCGCCGACGGAACCGTTCATGTAAAGATTTTGGAGAAAGAGGGAGATACTTTGACTCTTGAAGTGTTGACTCCGGGAATCCTCGCAGAGGGGAAAGGGGTGAACATTCCAGATAGCAACATAACGTTGAGTGCTTTGACGCAAAAAGATAGAGAGGATTTACGATTTGGAGCCAAAGCGGGCGTCGATTTCGTTGCCGTCTCCTTCGTAAGCAGCGAAGAGGATATAAAAGAGGCCAGAAGTATCGTCAAAGAGTCCGGCGGCGATTCGTGGATAGTGGCAAAAATAGAGCGCAAAAGCGCCTTGGAGAGATTGGATGAGATAGTCGATGCAAGTGATGCAGTGATGGTGGCACGCGGAGATCTTGGAGCCGAAGCCGGCCTTTTCAGAGTACCGATGCTTCAAAAAGAGATCATCAGAAAATGCAACGAAAAAGCCAAACCGGTCATAACGGCTACACAGATGCTTACATCGATGGTAAATTCACCCTACCCCACCAGAGCGGAAGTCTCCGATATAGCCAATGCCGTTCTGGACGGTACCGACGCCGTGATGCTCTCCGACGAGACTGCGGTAGGGGCATACCCGGACAAAGCTGTCACGGTTTTGAAAGAGACGATACTCCAGACCCAAGACTCATGCACTTTCGAAAGCGAAACCAAACCGCACGAGAGAGAGGCTTTCGCCAATGCCGCCGTAGAGCTTTCAAAAACTGTACCTTCCGAGTTCGTCTCTGCGCTAACGCTCTCCGGATACACCCTGCGCCATCTTAGCAAGTTCAGGCCTCATAAACCGATCTACGCCATAACGCCCAATAGATCCCTTATCAATAAAACGGCTATCATTTGGGGAGTGGCAGGATGCGTAGCCATAGAGGAGTTCGGAAGCGAAAAGGAGTTGACTAGAGAGTTTCTGAAAGAGGCGAAACTGAAACCATCGGCATTTTTGATGGTCACCGGTTACCTTGGAGAGAAGATTTTCCAAGGCAAAAGCGTACGCTATATAAACAGATGCGACCTGGAGCAGACTCAGTAGTTATTAGTCGGTGCGGTAATTATATAGCTTTTCGTAGTACTCCTCCACCATTCTGGAGGAGCTGAAGTATGCGATGATGTCGTTCATACCGTTTTTGGCTATCGTCAGCCACCTCTTCTCATCATCATAGTACATAGGGATGATACTCTTTTCAAGCTTCTCCATCATCGCAAGGTAGTCGAGCCTGTCTATCTCATCTATCGGCAACGAAGGGTCGGCGTGGGGAATGGTAAAAGAGTTTATACCATCTTTTTGAAACTCGGCGTGCCATCCGTCATCTATGGAGAAGTGTATGGAGGCGTTAACGCCGGCACTCATCCCGCTCGTACCGCTCGCTTCTCGCCCCCACCTTGGTGTATTGAGCCAAAGGTCGCTTCCCTGTTTCAGAAGCTTCGAGAGGCGAAGCTCGTAGCCTATGAGCACCGCAACATTCTTGAACTCCCTACTCATCAAAACAAGGTCGTTGAACATCTGTACGGCACGATAGTCGAGAGGGTACGGCTTGCCTGCCCAGATGATCTGTACGGGCCTGTCGCTGTTCGAGATAAGAGCTCTGAAACGCTCCATATCGTATGTAAGGAGCTTTGGTCTTTTATATTCGGCGAACCTGCGTGCCCAGACGATCGTAAGGACATCCGGGTCGAAAAGTTTTCCGGTCTGGTGGGCGACCTCTTCGAAGAGAATTCTCTTTAGATGTTTTTTTCGACCGACCAGCTGGTAATCTTCATGCTCCTGCATCCAGCTTAGAAGCTGTTTGTCTGCCCAGTAGCGCATATTTTGGGCGTTGGTTATGCTTATGATCTCGCACTTTCCATGCACATCTTTCCACATCTCGTTGGCAACTTTTTCGTGAATTTTTGAGACTGCGTTCGCGCGCTTTGAAGTTTTCAGAGCACCTACGGTCAAAGAGAAGTTTTTGTCGTGATAATCGAGCTTTTGAGCTATCTCATCGAAAGAGAAGCCGTTGAAAAAGCCCATTCTCTCAAGCAGATGGGCGTCATGCTCTTCGTTTCCGGCCATCTCCGGTGTATGTGTAGTAAAAACCACACGCTTTTTCAACTCCTCGATTTGAGGATATTTTCTCATAAGCTCGAAAACCAGAGGCAGAGAGTGCCCTTCGTTCATATGGTATACATCTATATCGATCCCCATAGCCTCCAGCACCTTCACCCCTCCGATACCCAGAACGATCTCCTGGGCGATTCTCGTCTCTTCGTTCGCGTCGTATAGCTTGTGGCTGATCGTACGTGAGAGATGGTCGTTTTCGAAACAGTCGGTCGTCAGTAGAATAACGGGAGCCGTATCGAAAGTGGAAGCCGGAAGCAGGTAGGCTTTTACGATAACCGGTTTCTGGTTTATCATAACTTCCACTTTCACCCCGGTCTCTTCTATGAAGTAGTAGAACTTTCTTCTATATCCGATTTTAAGAGTGTTATCTTCGTGCCGCTCCTGGTCGTAGTAGCCGTAACTCCAGAGCATTCCGACGCCTATGGTGTGCTGCCTTCTGTCGTTGGCGCTGCGCATATGCGACCCTGCAAGAAATCCAAGCCCGCCCGAATATGTCTTCAACGCCTGATCTATGGCGAACTCCATAGAGAAGTAGGCCACTTTTTTGCTATATTTTTCATCTATTTCATATGGGAAAAGATCCATCTCTTTATACCTTTTTACTTTCATCTGCCGAACTTCTCAACTAAAATTTTCTTACCCCGCTCGACGCCGGGTTGATCATATGTATCTATATGCAGCATAGAGCCTACAAGAGAGGTCAACAACTCGTAGTAGAGTATCAATTCGCCTATATTTCGCTCATCTACCCTATCGAGCGTTATCATATCGACCGGCACCTCTTCGTTTGACACACTCTCCATAGTCGCGTCGCACTCCGCATTCAGAAGTTCGTTGAAGCTCCTGCCGTTTACGTAGTCGCACTTTTGAATATGCTCTAGGTTAATATCGGGTATTTTTATATCTTTTTCAAAATCTTCCACCTTCAGAAAGGTGACGCTCTTGTCTCTTGGACCCTGCATAACAAGCTGCAGAAAGGAGTGCTGGTCGACGGAGCCTATATGCCCTATGGGTGTGGGGCCCACCCTGTTTCCGCAGCGATCTATCTTGCCCAGAGACTCCCCCCAGAGCTGAACGTACCACTTCGTGAAATCTTCGAGGAGATTACCATAGGCAAAAAGAACGTTCATACGATACTCCCTCCAGTTGGTAGCGATGAAAGCAGCCTTTATCAGCATATGCTCCTCTTTGGCGTCGAAAAATCGCTCCACCATCTTCGCACTGCCTGCAAGCAGAGAGCAGGTATCGTATCCGGCAATCGTAAGAGGAACGACACCGACACTGCTCAAAACGGAAAACCTGCCCCCGACATTGTGTCCGATCGTGTAGGCTTTGAGGCCATGAGTGTCCACGAAGTGGCAGAGTGCCGACCCTTCGTCTGTTATGGCTATGACTCGCTCTTTGTCGTCGCTTTGAAGGTCTATATCGAACCGTTTCAAAACAGCTTTGAAGATAGATATCGTCTCCACGGTCGTTCCCGACTTGGAGATGACGATGAAAATCGATCTCTCTTTCTCTATCGTCGAAAACTTCCTCTCGAGGTCGACAGGATCGGGGTTTTCGAGAAAAAGAAGCCTCTTTGCATTCGGATATTTGTGTCGAAGCATCGAGTCGACCGCCTTGGTACCCAAAGAGGAGCCCCCTATGCCTATGACGACTATCGTGTCGCTCTTTTTGACCACTTCACTAGAAGCCATGAAGGCTTGAACTTCGGTCACGATAAGCTTGGAGTTGACCGGCAGATTGTAGTAGCCGGCGACTCCCTTCTCCCTCTCGTAAATGAGGTTACCGAAAGCCTCCGTCATCAGTTCGTTGGCTTCATCCCCGGCTTGCCATCTTAGGTTTAGATCGTAAGTTATCATTTCAGCTCCCTTTGTATCTCTTACCCTATCAGAGATTCTACAACTTTTTGGGCCTCTTTCAGAAGCGACTCAAGATGTTCTCTGCCGAGAAAACTTTCGGCGTAGATTTTGTATATATCCTCGGTTCCGGAAGGGCGCATGGCGACCCAGCCATTTTCGGTAACTATCTTCAACCCCCCTATCGCGGCTCCGTTGCCGGGAGCTTCGGTGTAGATCTTCTCTATCTTCTCTCCCGCCAGTGTTGAAACGGTTATATCGTCCGGGGTGAGCTTTT
>JALSPH010000034.1 GCA_026986055.1 Campylobacterales bacterium | reverse complement strand
AAGTATATACACTAAAACTTAAATACACATTAACTTATCAAATTTCTATTTGACATCTGAATTACTATCGATTGATATATACCGTAACTGTCGTAAACAAGTGCTTTTACGACCGTATGATTTATATCTGTCACTGTTTTTAAGGTGCCAAGGTGATCATAGTGCAGATAGTATCTTTTGCCATTCATGGTCATGGCGTAAGGCACTCTTTCATCGGCGTACTCGAAGCGCTGAACTATTTTTCCATCGCCGTCGTAGAGTGCCAGCAGTGTAGTTAAGTCTCTCCATAGATACTTCTCTACTATGGTTCCGTTTACCTCTTTCGCAACTCTTTGTCCAAGTGCATTTTGCAGATATCTTATGCGGGTACCGTCGGCAAGAGCAACACCTGTAAGCGCACCAGTAGCATCGTATGAATACTCTATTGTTCCTTCAGGAGTGTTCTTTTCTATAAGAAAACCGTCTTCGTCATAGCGATAGGTATTGTCTCCGTAAACTTGAAGGCGGTCATCGAGGGTGTTTTGCGCTGCAAAGTTCACTCCCCTTACCTTAGCCAAGAGTCTGTTTCCGTTGGCATCGTACGTATAACTCTCGGAGAGTCTGCCGTTATTATACACGGCTGTAAGCCGTCCATCTTCGTCATACTCGTATCGGTTAAAATAGAGTCTGTTATTTGTATACTCTATTTTAACTACTATACGCCCCTGCCTATCTCTAATCAGACCGTAAACATAGTCGTCGTTGATGGAAAATGACGGTTCTCCATAGCCATTATACATTTTGTAACGGCTGTATCCATTCTCTTCGTAATGAGTTACATTTCTAAACTTGAACTCTCTCGATATTGAAAGATTTCCTGCGCTACTTAGATAGCCGTCTTCATCATAGCCATAGCGCGTAATACCTCCGGCATACTCCACCGACGATGGCTGCATATCATCGTTATACTCGTATCTGATGACATCGTTCAACACTCCGTTGAAAAGCACCTTCGTTACAAGTTGTCCATCATATTCGTAACTCACTGACTCATCTGAGCGGCTGATCTTTGCGGGGAGGCTTCCGCATTCATATTCGTAGAGAGTATCTCCTTCCGGTGTTTTTACTCTATTAAGTCTGCCTGACTTATAGAGATACTCCACAGATCTGCCTGAAGGGTAAAGAATTTTTACGAGTCTTCTTTGTGCATCGTAAATATACTTTGTTTCAACATCTACAGGAGTAACATAACTAGTTTTAAGATTAACGCCGTTATATTCGAAAGAGTGATTGGCACCCGTAGGTGTCGTCAACACTGTCACATTTCCATTTGAATCGTAAGAAAAGTGCAACTCCCTCCCGCCCGGAGTCGTTATAGCAACAATACGGCCGAGAGAATCGTAGAGATATTTTGTGCTTCTGCCCAAAGCGTCAATCTGTTCCGTTAGATTTCCGGCAGAGTCGTACATGTAATTTGTAGTTCTGAAACCGAAAGTTTTCGTAGCTAAACGACCTTGATGATCATAATAGAGTTTAAGGGGGTAGAAACCGGACATGGTTATTTGCGTCGCATGTCTGTTTTCCACATCAAAAACCGTTTGAACGACTCTCCCCTCGGGTGTTGTAAACGAAGCATTGTGATCTTTCAAATCTCTTATATAGCTGTATGATTTGCCGTTCGTTGCAATGCTTTTTTCAATTTTTAAAATAGTTTTGTTTGACTCAAAAGTATATTTTGTTTCATATTCGACTCTTTTGACAAGTCCTGAGGAGGTCGATATTATAAGTTCTGCAAGCTGAGGCTCCCCGGTTATCAGGTCTTTGACAACTTCTCCGTTTTTGGTTTTATAACGGTAAATATTTTTCATACCACAAGATAGAGTCTCTGCTTCTGAACCGTCGAGAGACTGTCTTTGTGTAAATACATGGCCATCGGGATATATGGTCTTGCTTTCAAGGATATCGTTTTTAAGATAGAAGTCTTTGTAACGAAGTATATCACCGGCAGGCCTGGTAACTACAGTCTCTGTTTCGTCCTCTCCTGAAGCAACACCAAAAAGCCAGGAGGCGTTTTCAGGATCTACCGTTTTTACTACTCTGCCTTTTTCGTCATAAATATATTCAAACCTGTTTCCGTTCGGGTCTATCTTCTCTACAAGCCTGCCTGAACCGTCATAAATAAAAGCGTATTTGCTTCCATCTTCAAAAGTAATTTTAGAGAGGTTTCCTGAGTCATCAAGCTCTATTTTTGTCTTCTGTCCACCGGGAGCGGTTACGATTGTAGTGTTCCCCATATATGATATTTTAGCAACATTGCCATAACCATCTTCAATACTTGATAGCGTGCCGTTGGAGTCATATTTAAAAAGATAGAGTTTCTTTCCACTAAAAGAGTTATATGTCTCAATATGACGACCGTTTTTATCAAAAATATATCTTTGTGGGCCCATTGAAACAACGGTTCGGTTCTGTTCATCCGTTGCCAGGCGGCTGGAGATATTTACCATATCTCCGTTTCCGAGATATATGTAGCCATTTTCAAGTGCATGGTGGATGTCAAGCGTCCAACCACCAAAGAAGTGCGTATTGTTTAAATCTACCTGCCTACTTGTGTAATGTAGCCCTATATCGGTGCCGGTTAATTCTATATCTTCATGAAGAGTACCGTCAAACGAATCTACATACGAACCGACCTGTTCGTTTCTCGGACACTCCGGAAGTGTCTCTTTTACGCACCTGAACCTCTTTTTGCAACTTTGCAGTGCTGTTTGCACTCGGCCTTCTATAGGAGAAGAGGTACATTCGGCACTTCTGTCATTCTGCTCATCCCACTCAAATAAAATGCGTTCGTTTTGCGCAAGATCAGGAAATGTTGAATCTGGCTGGAAACAGCTTTTTATGACACAGCGATACATTCTCTTACAATTCATCTCAGCATCTTCAACTGATCCGTTTATATCCAAACACTCTTGAGATCTATCTTCAGGAGAGATCCATTGATCAATAATTTTATAGTTCATGTCAAGCTGAGGGAATGGTCGATATTGAACCTGATCGGTTTTGGTAAATTCAATAGTCATGGACCCTCGATTATCTCCATAGCAGTATGAACAATCTTCTATTCTTGAAGATATAATTGTATCTTTTGGAACGCATACATTCTCAGTTGTCTTGTTCGAGTTAAATTTTATTGTAGTTATATCTTTTATATTCACATTGATACTTTGGCTCCAACATCCCTTGTATCTGCATAACGGATCATCATCCGATCTCCATGCAGACCAGCTACCACTTGATGTTACAGTATATTCTCCTGCTTCTATACTTGCTTCTACAGGTACTGGGTTACGAGCATTTACATTCAATGTAATTGCAAAAGAGCCAAGCGTTAAACATATTAGACACAAAATACTTCTTAGTAACAATTTCAATGCTCCATGTTTTTAGTGAAATATTATCACTAATTATGGGGGGGTGTCAAACATTGGGAGTTACTTTCAAAAAACTTCTCATATTATTTCGATATCATTTCACTCTATCTATTTCATAAAGTAAAAGTATAAATATATGGACAAATTCTCCAATCACCTAAAAAACATTCTTCACGGCTTCTTTCTGGCGGTTGGAACCACGGTAGCGGAGCCGGCTACGATACTTCCTCTTATGGTGAACTACTTTGGAGGAAGTGCGGTGCTTGTCGGCTTTTTCAGTGCGCTTCTTAGAGGAGGTGCCGTCATAATGCAGCTCTTTGCCGCTTTCAAAGCCCAGCACTATGCTCGAATGCTTCCATACCTTCGCATCGTCTTTCTTTTTAGATTCTTCTCATGGTTTTTCATAGGCGTATCCATAATGCTTTTTGGCAAAGAGCACCCTACTTTGACGCTATGGTGTATCGGTATCGGCCTCTTTATCTTCTCGTTCAGTGCAGGTTTCGGGGCTATCTACTTCAGGGAGATCGTGGCGAAGATCTTCTCCCACCGTTTTAGAGGCAAGACCATGGCTTGGAGGCAGTTTTTCGCCGGTTTGGGAGCGGTTATCAGCGGTGCCGTGGCGGCATGGGTGTTGGAGAGTTTCGAACCCCCATACGACTTTGGCTATCTCTTTATGTTGAGTGCCATTTTGATGGGTATAGGGCTTTTCGCTTTCGCGACGGTAGATGAGCCCGTAAAGGAGCATTTCGACGTAAAGATAGACTCTTTCAGAGAGTTTTTGAAGCACGCTCTAAAAACCTTGAAAAGCGACAAACAGCTTCAGATACAGATTGCCACCTTCCTGTTGGCCTACAGCTACCTCATCGCGCTTCCTTTCATAATTCTCGATGCACAAAAGAAGATCGACCTAACCGGAGCGGCCGTTGGTATTCTCATCACGACGCAGATGACCGGTGCGATGCTGAGCAATCTTATTTGGGGAAGACTTAGCGGTGCAAGCTACAACAGAGTTACGGCAAATCTTGCCATATCTATGCAGCTTTTGGCAATTCTGCTTGCGTTTGCAGCCGACTCGCTCCTCTTTTACATGGTGATCTTCTTCCTATTCGGAGCGGCTGCGGACGGAAACAGGATAGCTTCTGGAAATCTCATACTGATATTGGCACCCGAAGCGAAACGCCCCCTCTACGTAGCATTACAGATGAATATAGTCTCCCTTGGCATGTTCTTCTCTATTTTGGGCGGTTTCATACTTCACTTCGGCGGGTACGCCGCACTTTATGCGATAACTGCTTTCATGCTGCTTACCTCCTTGCTGCTCTCTTTTGGGTTGAGAGATGAAAAGTGACCCCTTTGGTAGATTGTCTCATTAGTTTGGATTTGCGGGTCTGCACGTAAGGCCAGACTTGATGCAAAAGGATA
>JALSPH010000033.1 GCA_026986055.1 Campylobacterales bacterium | reverse complement strand
TCGCACTATACTCTATATGGGCTATTGCATGCAGAAGTACCCGCTGCCCCTCCAAGGTATCGAAATGTTTTCTCTTTGGAACTTCGCTCGGTTTTACGATCGTCGCAAAATCTTTGTAAGATGGTTTTGATTGCTCAAAAAGAGGTACTTCATCGTCGAACGTAAGTGTACCTTCTTTCAAATTTGAGTACAATTGCTCAACGAGAGTGCACTTTCTATCGGGATCGCTCTGCGTTAGAGCTTCCCATACAAGGGTGAAAAACTCCATATTCTCTCTTTTCATAAACGATATTATAAAGGATTTTGTTGTCATGCAGATAAAAGTGAAACCTATGGGCCCATACCAGACAAACTGCTACATACTCTCCCACAATGGATTCGAACTCATAATAGACCCGGGTGTTGATGCTACCGATTGGATTTTGAAAAATGTCTCAAACCCCGCCGCCATACTGAATACTCACGGCCATTTCGACCATATCTGGAGCAACAAAGAGCTCAAAGAGAGGCTTAAAATTCCCATCTACTGCCCAAAAGCCGACGTTTTCATGCTAGAAAAAGATCCATTCGGACAGAGAGTTCCCAAATCGAAAGCGGACGTCGCGGTGGAGCCGGACGGAAAGTATAGATTCGATGATCTTGAAGTGACTTTTCTACATTTTCCGGGCCATACACCCGGCTGTAGCGCCATAGAGATAGAGGATGTGTGGTTTTGCGGAGACTTCCTCTTCAGAGGCTCTATAGGAAGGGTCGATTTCCCCTACTCCGACCCCAAAGCGATGAAGATGAGTCTGCAAAAAGCTCTAAAATACCCGAAAAATGTCACGCTATACCCGGGTCACGGCCCAAAGTCGACTCTGGAAGCGGAAAAAAGGAGTATCTCCTACTGGATAGAGGTTCTTTAATCCTCATCTTTAAGAAGCTTCAGCTTCAAAACGTGTCGCTCCAAAACAACCGCCATGAAATCCCCTTCGAAGACCTTTATATCTTCGAAGTATCCTATGACGTGGATCTTTCTCTTTCGCGACTCTTTATAGAGCTCTTTGGCTTCGAAAATGACCCTGTCACCGACCTTTACGGGAGAGAGGAAGCGGCACTCGCTGCTTACAAGGACGACGTTCGGATCGTTAACCGCCGCCATAGCTGCAAAATCTGCCGCAGCGAAGGTGAAACCTCCGTGAACAAGCCCCAGTTCATCTACCGCCATCTGCCTGGTCGTCTCAAGTTCCACTTTGGCATAACCGTCAGTAAGCTCGAGCAGCGTTCCGCATAGAGACTGATCTATACGTCTATGTGTTTTCAGCTCAATGTTTTCCGGCTTGGCGGCGCTGCTCTGCTCTTCACCACTCTCTTGCTCCACATCTTTCTCTTCTGCCATTATTTTCCTCTACTTTCTATATGCTCTAATATATACGCGCTTCGGAGCAGGATATCCCTCCACCGTCAGATCCTGGTTCTCAGGATCCAAAAAATCCTCCAGGCTCTGGCCATCCATCCATTCGGTACGCCTCTGCTCATGCGTAGTCGTCTTTACCGACTCAAGAACCTCGAAACGCTCGAAACCGGCCTTTTTGCACCAGTTCTCAAGAGCGGAGAGTGTCGGGACGAAATGGATATTCGAAATTTTCGAGTAAGTCGACTCCGGAACGAGACAAACCGGCTCGTTGCCCTCTATCATAAAGGTGTCGAGTATCAGCTCTCCTCCCTTCCTAAGGGACCTTTTTAAATTTTTCAAAGCAACGACAGGGTCGCTCCTATGGTAAAGTACACCCAGACAAAGTACCGTATCAAACATATCGGCATATCCCGCCATATGTTCAATCCCGAGCATCTCATAGTGCAGTTTATCACTTTTAACGTATCGATTTACAAGCTCAAACTGTGTAAAAAAGAGTGGAGAGGGGTCGACTCCTAGAACGAAAGCGGGTGCAAACTCCAACATTCTGAACATATAGTATCCGTTGTTACAGCCGACATCCGCAACTTTCTTACCTTCAAGGTCGAGATATGGCCTAAGCAGATTGTACTTCATGTAGCTTCGCCACTCACTATCGATCTTCACACCGAAAAGATCGAAAGGGCCTTTCCGCCACGGCTTCATCAAAAGAGCCGCATCGTGAATTCTCTCAACCTCTTCAGAGGTTGCTTTCGGGGAAGTCAGCCTTATCCAATCTCCCAGCTCAACCTCGACATCTCCTATATCTTCAAGAGTATTCAAAGCTTGGCGCAAAGGCGCTATGTTTTTCCACTTCAGCCACTCTTTTCTCTCATTGATGATCTTATTTAAGTCCATAAAGGAGATTATAGTTAAAGTTGGATAAAATTTCGCCACTATTTACCCGGAGATAAATTATGACCCTTCAGAAAAAAGCTACGATAGTCAGCTCCTCGGTTGCAGTAACCCTTGTCGTCATAAAACTTATAGTAGGTATCATCAGCGGTTCCGTTGCGGTACTCGCTTCTGCCATAGACTCGGGTCTTGACCTCGCAGTCTCGCTCTTCAACCTTTTTGCCGTTTCAAATGCGGAAAAACCGGCCGATGAACGCTTCAACTACGGAAGAGGAAAAATAGAAGCTATCGCTGCCGTTTTGGAGGGAGCGATCATTACGGCATCAGGACTATATATATTCTACGAGGCTACCCAAAAGATCCTGCACCAAGAGCCGGTTACGCATCTTGACATATCTATCGGTGTAATGCTTGTATCCATCGTAATGACCGGTGCGCTCGTCCTTTTTCTCAACCATGTTGCAAAGGTCACCCAGAACATGGTAATAAAATCGGACGCTCTACACTATAAAACAGACCTTCTGAGCAATGGAGCGATACTTGTATCGTTGGTTGTAATATATTTTACGGACTTCTTTCTAATAGACGCAATTTTAGGTATCTTGATAGCCATCTACATTATCTACTCCGCATTCGAGCTCATAAAAGAGGGAGTGCTTGTACTTATGGATGTATCTTTGGATGATGAGATTGTCGCAAAAATAAAGGAGGTTATAGAGTCTGAGCCGGGTGTCACCGACTACCACTGGCTTAAAACTAGAAAAGCGGGCAACGACTACTTCGTAGACGTACACCTTGTATTTACACCCGATATTTCACTGCTGGAGGCTCACCGCATAGGCGACAATGTAGAGGCTAAGATAAAGAAGATCGATCCGAAAGCAGACTGGCTCATCAACATCCACCTAGACCCTTACGACGACTCGGTAATAAACGAAGAGGAAGATGAAAAGTTCGGTGAAACTGCGGTAAAAAAGTAACCCGGAGAGTAACGGGTCACTCTTCGCACTTGTCTATGCCAAGTTTTCTAAGAAGAGTCTCGAAAAAGAGTCCGCCGTCTTTATCATAATCGTCGTTGAACTCTATATAAAAAGCGTATGGAGTCGCTCCGGCCTTTTCACTGTTTTCAAATACATCAGGATTGGCGCCCGTCTCTTTTTTAGTCTCTTCTATCGCTTTAAGAATTTCATCTTTAAGTTCAGGATGCTCTTTAAAAACCAACTGTAGCCCTTCATACCGCTCTTCTCTTCTAAAGTAGGCCTCTATCTGACCGCATCTGTTCACTGTTCTATCTGACATTTAGTACAACTCCTTGATAATATAACTCCACTTCCCATATCCCAACCTCTAACAACCATATCCTAAATCCCATCCCCCATCAACCACATCCCAAAAACTATCTCGCATAATTGATAGCCCGGGTCTCGCGGATAACGTTCACTTTAATCTCTCCCGGATATTGTACACTCTCTTTTTATCTATTTGATTACGCCGCCTGAACAAAGTCCCGGCGGCTACGCTGACGCTATGTCCGCCTCGGCAGCGGGCCCACGGCACCTTGTGCCTTCGAAAAAAGTGTACCTCCCTCATCTCGCATAGTTGATAGCCCGGGTCTCGCGGATAACGTTCACTTTAATCTCTCCCGGATATTGTACACTTTTTTCGATCTCTTCCGAAATCTCTTTGCTGAGGAGAATCGCTTCGTCGTCGTTTATCAGAGAGGCATTCACTATCACCCTAACCTCACGCCCCGCGTTTATGGCATAAGCGTGGTGAACTCCCGGCTTGGATGTTGCTATCTCCTCTATCTCTTTGACTCTTTTCAAAAAGCTCTCCAGCACTTCACGTCTTGCACCGGGCCTGGCTGCCGAAAGGGTATCGGCCGCGCAGACGGCCGCAGACTCGATGGTTTCAGGCTCCTCATGTCCGTGGTGGGCGTAGATGGCGTTTATAACCACCGGATGCTCTTTGTACCTTTTGCACACCTCCGCACCCAGATCTACATGGCTGCCGGCATACTCGTGGGTAAGTGCCTTTCCTATGTCGTGTAAAATTCCTGCCCTTTTTGCCAGGGTCTCGTCTCCGCCCATCTCTGCCGCCATGATGCCGGCAAGGTGAGCGACTTCCAGAGAGTGCCCCAAGGCGTTCTGCCCGTAGCTGGCCCTATATCTCAATCTACCGATCAGCTTCATAAGCTCCGGATGCATAGGCGAAAGTCCCAGATCTACCACTATCTGTTCACCCTCTTCCAGAACCTTCTGCTCGAACTCTTCGGTCACCTTCTCGTATATCTCCTCTATACGGGCCGGCTGAATGCGCCCATCTTCTATAAGAAGCTCTATCGTACGTGTCGCTATCGCTCTTCTGTAGAGGTTGAAACTGCTCAAAATTATCGCACCGGGCGTATCGTCTATGATGATATCGACACCAAGAAGCATCTCCAGAGTCTTGATGTTACGACCCTCTTTGCCGATTATTCGTCCTTTGAGCTCATCATCCGGCAGATGTACGACGTTTATGAGCCTCTCGGCCGCAAACTCACCTGCATAACGTGTCGTAGCCTGTGC
>JALSPH010000032.1 GCA_026986055.1 Campylobacterales bacterium | reverse complement strand
GAAATCCGACCTCAAATATACCCAGGACTTCGACATAAATGTAACCAACTGGAGCGGGTCTACCACATACCTTGCCGGCCCGCTGTATGACTACAATGTCGACTATATAGCCCTCGCACCTTACATTCACACTGAAATAGACCTTACAAAAGAGCTGATGGTGACACTCGGGCTTCGTTACGACTACAACCGATACGACTACAAGAACAACCTCGACCCAAACAGTTACGACGCTTCCGGAAAATATTTCAGGCCGGCCGATAGAACCGACAACTTCTCTCACCTTAGCCCCAAGTTTTCACTCAGTTTCAGACCTGACGAAAAGAGCAACATATATCTTCGCTACGCAAACGGTTTTAGAATCCCTCAGGCTTCGCGTCTCTACTCAATGCAGAAAGGTTACGAAGAGGTTAGCTTGGACCCTGAAACCTCCAACACTTTCGAAGTCGGTTTCAAAAGAGCCTTCAGTAAAAGAAGCTTCCTTGAGCTTAGTGCCTACTATATGACTATAGACGATACGATAGTAAGATACAAAAACGATGCGACGGGAGACTACTACTACTCAAACGGAGGAAGCACTGTCCATAGGGGTGTGGAGTTTACTTTGGCGGTAAAGATGAGCGAAGAGTTGAGCAGCAAGGTAGCCTACTCCTACTCCCGCCACAACTATAGCGACGATCCCGAGTACGGTAGTAACGAGATGGGACAAGCTCCAAACCATTTAGGAAACCTTAGACTCATCTACTCCCCGCTTGCCGTAAAGGGATTGAAGATAATGGGAGAGTACCGATATGTCGGACCATGGTGGCTGGACGATGCGCATGACGGAGGGCGGTACGAAGGCTACTCTATAGGAAATCTCAAAGCCGAGTACAGGTATGACGAAAGCTGGAACTTTTTCGCGAAAGCTACCAATATAACGAACGAAAAGTATGCTTCAAGAGCGAGGTTTGCCTACGGAAAAACGGACTACACTCCGGGCGATCCGAGAATGTTCTATGCAGGCCTGGAGTATAGATGGTAAAACTCCATAAGCTTCACAAACTCTCCGGTCTTGCGGCCGGAGCGGTTTTGCTGCTACTTGCCGTAACCGGCTTCTTTCTCGATCACGACAAGTGGCAGTTTCTCTACTCCACTAAAATATCATACACTCCCAAATCCCTTCAAGAGCAGGAGAAGAGGCTCTTTGAAGGGTACTACATTGACCCGAAAAATAGTTCTCACAAAATAGCTTGCGGCAAAAGAGGGGTTTTCGAGAGTTTCGATGGAGGCAGAAGTTTCAAAAAGAGTCTAAACAGAATCTGTCTTGGGTTAAGAGAAGATGGAAACTCTCTATTTGCGGCGACCAACGACGGTATTTACCTTAAAAAAGATGGCGAGTGGGAGCTCTTCGCCCTGAAGGGTCTGTACGTAAATGCGATATCTCTCTATAAAGATAGAGTTGCCGCTGCAGTAGATAAGAGGGTTATATATCTAATAGATAAGAGCGGCGGCGAGATAGTAAAAAGCGCTACCATAGAGCTAAACCCGAAAGATATAGGAAAACCGGTTACACTTTCAAGGCTCGTAAGGGACCTGCACTATGGGCGCGGCTATGTGGACTCGGAACTATCTTTATGGATAAACGACTACGGCGCCATACTCCTTGCATGGCTGAGCTTGAGCGGCTTTTTGATATGGTGGAGAATAACCAAAAAAAGGGGAGCCAAAAAGACAAGAGGTCTCATAAAGACTCACTCCAACATATTTACCATAGCCGCTATCTTTCCTTTAACGGTACTTGCGATAACCGGTATATTTTTAGACCATGCAAAGGTGCTTGGACCCTTCATGAAATCGGTAACCGTCCCCTCATACCTGCTACCGCCTGTATATAGAGGTTTGAGCCACGATATCTGGTCTGTAGACTTCGACGGCAAACTTTACCGATTAGGCAACAGATATGGCGTTTTTGCAAGTGAAGATTTGAAAAAGTGGAGGCTTGAGAGTAGAGGGTTTGCCTACCGAATGTTCAGAAAAGGAGAGAGGCTCTTCGTCAGCGGCATGGGAGCACCCAACAGGATATATGAAAACGGTAAGTGGCGTATTCTGAAAAACAGCCCCCATATGTTCAGAGATATAATCGAGACTAAAGAGGGAACCATATTCTTCAGCTTCCATGCGCCGAAGGAGCCGCTGCCGGAGTTCAAGACTGCTACACTATACTCTTTGCTTATGGCTCTTCATGACGGCACACTTTTCGCATCCTGGTGGATCTGGGTCAACGATGCGGCAGCACTATTACTACTTTTGCTTATGTCAACCGGTATGGTAAGATGGTGGATGAAAAGAAGATCAAAAGGTCCCCTTTTTAAGAAAAAACAGCGCCGTTAGCTATTTTGACACGATTTCTGCCACACTTTTTTGCCCGATAAAGTGCTTCGTCCGCCTTATCTATAGTTTTGTAAAAGTCGTCTTCACTTTCGATAATACCGCAACAAACTCCTACACTGATGGTAATATGTCCGACAGGATCGATCTTGGCACTCTCAATGACGCGTCTAATTTTTTCAGCCACAGTCTTCGCATTTTCAACATCTGTCTTTATCACTACAAGGAACTCTTCGCCTCCCCATCGAAGCGCAATATCTTCTGTGCGTAGATGGCTCTTTATCTTTTTCGCCACAAATTTTATAACCTCATCGCCGACAGTGTGACCGAAAGTATCGTTCACTCTTTTGAAAAAATCTATATCGATGAAAAGAAAACATACTTTTTCTTTCAAATCTATACACTCTTTTTTCAATATAGCTTCATATTTTCTATTGTAGAGTCCGCTAAGGGAGTCGGTATAGTTTTCCAAAGCCAATATTTTTGTCTCTCTTTTATACTCCGTTATATCTTTAAATTCAAAAAAATAGTACTCATCGATCTTCTTTGCTTGAAACTCATAGTAGATCGACTTTCTTCCGACCTTAAAGCATATAGTGTCCGATTGACTGCCTTCTTCAAAAAATCCACTCAAATCCTCACTGCATTGCATATCGAGTTTGAAACATCCGTTATCGGCATTAGCATACGATAAAACATCATATATATTATCTATACTATCACATCCAATGTATAGAGCCATCTTTTTAAAAGATAGATTTGAAAGCACCACTTCTCCACTCTCTTTTACCAAAACAAAGGCCTCCGAGTGGCTGTCAAAAAGTCTGACGAGCAATTTAAAATAAGCGTCTTTGCGACGCTCGTTAACTATGGCATCTGCGATAAAGTTCAACTTCGATATAAGCTTGTCGCGCTCTATTGGCTTTACCAAATACCCCTCTACTCCCAAATCTATGGCACTTTTTAAATATTCGGTCTCACTGAATGCCGTAGTAAATATGACCGGTATGCCGGGATCGCTCTCTTTTATAGATTCGACCATCTCAAGACCGCTCATTTGCGGCATTCGTATATCACTTATTACAATATTTGGGTTGTGCTTTGCAAAAAGTTCAAGACCTTTGCGTCCATTTTCCGCTACAAATAGCTTTTTGACATATCTTCTTAAAAGTATGCTCAAAGCTTCTCTGATCGCTTCATCGTCTTCTACGTAAAGAAGTGTCAACTCCTTCAACGCATCACTCGGTCTTACTCTCATTGTTTTCCCTTGAAGCGTATCGTAAAAATTGCACCTTTCGGTCCATTTTCAACACTTAAAATGCCGCCAAACTTCTCCTCGACGATCCTTTTAGACATGTTCAGACCTAGACCGGTACCTTTCCCCTCCTCCTTTGTCGTAAAATATGGATTAAAAATTTTGTCTCGAATCTCTTCAGAAATACCGCCGCCGTTATCTTCTACTTGAACAACAACATCATCACCCTCTTTTTTCACTCTAATGTAGATTTTCCCCTTAAAGTCTTCATCTATTTTTTTACGATCAAGCAATGCGTCCCTTGCATTCGAGACCAAATTTAGTATAACCTGCATAAAGTCGTTTTTGTACCCCTCTATCTCAACAGGTTCGAGCTCCGTCTCCAGATCTATATCTCTAGCCTCCAGCTGAGCTTTTTGTAGGTTTAGAGTATTTTCGACGGCTTCGTCGACTCTGAAAATCTGTTTCTGTTTATCTTCTCGATAGAAATTTCTAAAATCATCTATGGTTTTGGACATAAACTGAATGGCGTCCATACTCTTTTTTACAAGTTTGGAAGCTTCATCGGTGCTCAATTCACCATGCTCTACAAGCTCCTCAATAAGCTGTATATTCAACGCAAGTGCATTTAGAGGCTGCCTCCATTGATGAGCTATGGCACCGATCATCTCACCCATATCGGCCAACTTCGCCTGCTGCATCAAGACTTGATCTTTTTTACGAATCTCCTGAACACCGGCTTTAACTTTCTTTTCAAGCTCCTCATTCAGCAGCTGAAGATCTTCAGTCTTTTTTGCCACCTCCTCTTCAAGCCGCTCCGCAAACTGCTCTATCTCCTCTTTCGATTTTATCAACGCATCCAACATAGCCTCGAAAGATCTTGCCAACTCCTCTATTTCATCGCCTGTATGTATATCCATCTGCAACCGTTTGCTACCTCCAGATTTGGCGATCTCTTTCGCAGCTCTACTTAGCTTTGATATAGGACGCGTAATCTTCATGACGGCGAGAGCGGTCAAAATAACTATGAAAAAGGCTGTAAGCCCGACATAGAGCATCAGTTTGGCCACATACTCTTTGGACCTCTCTTTAACAAGAATGCTTTTTGCCTCTTTTAAAATTATAAGCTCTATATCGTCAGTTAGATGAACTCTTGCGGCTTCATATATCATATCCTCCTCGGGATTGTTCCAATGCAGCCTATCTACCCCGCCATTCAATAGTTCTTTAGTTTTCGGAAAATCTGAATATATCGTATAGGGTAGCCCAAACTCGAATCCGAACTCTTTATAAGGTTCTACCATATTGCACAAATAGTACCCTTCGCTGTTTGCTACATATGTAACGACACCCTTTTCTTTTTTGAAACTGTCGAAGTTGAAAAGTTTTCTGACATCTACGTTTATAATTACCATAAGGCCATTATTGTCGTTAAACCTAAGTTGTTTGGCGACTCTTAGAACAGGCCTGTAAGGCGTCTCGATCGTATGGTGCTCTCTGTTTAGATTGATCGAAGATATATAAATCTCATTCGTAGGCAACTTCAACGTTTCTATGAAGTAATCTCTGTGAGCTTTATTTTGAAGTTGAGATATCGGTGTTACAGTTACCCTATCGTTTTTACGATCTACCCTTACCAGCTCGTCACCATTAGAAGAGTTCAGCAAGCGAATCTGCACATATGCACTGTTTTGTTGTGCCATTACAGAAAAAAGTTTTATAGTCTCTTTGCGGTACTGCTCTACTGTTTTATTGCTCTTTTCATCATACCCGAACTTGTCACTTATTGCACGCAGATACCCCTCTACGGTATCGTTCATGGTCAACATAGCAAGGTCATATTTAAGAGCACCCAAAGATTTTAAAACCGTTTTTGCATATGTATCTACTTCACGCTCCATTCTCTCTTGACTATGCTCTTTGAAAATTTTTTCAGCCTCTTTGTATGAAAGCCACGCCAAAAGACTTACTCCGGCTCCAGCTACTATCATAGTCAACAAGGCAAATTTGACCGCTATTTTACTTATACTATTATTTTTCATAACACTCTTCTAGAAACATAAGCTCTATCTGGTCTATAGTCTTTTGAACTACTTGATAGACATCGCTGGGAGTTTTTCCTTTTGCATGAAAACGTTTCTGCTCTATATCCTCCGCATCTATATTCAAATGAATTAAAATTTCATTTACCGATGCATTTATAATTCGTAATGCATTGTACACGGTATTTGGAGTTATCACATCTTCATCAGGAAGTTTTATGGCTGTTACAGACATATTGGCACGTTTTTGTATCTTTGCAATAGCGGCATTCAATATTCTTGTCAGATGGTAAACATCTTTTGGTCGTTTACCCCTAAACTTCTTCTCTACCGTATTAGGTGGACAATTTAGGTTGAAGTACTTCAAAAGCATCTTGCTCTTTTCATCTATCTTCATTGCAAGCGCATAAGTTTCGTTAGGAGTATACTCGCTACCGCTAAGTAGGTCCAACATCTTTGAGATTTTCCATAGATTATAATAAACATCACTTGGAGTCTTATCGGTATATACGGTGTGGCTATGCTGATATATATACTCTTCCACGCCTGTTTCACCACTTGCTCTAAGCAAAATCGTAACTATTCCGTCGAGTCTTAGAATAAGTTCATAGACTTCACTCGGCGTAATGGCCCTAAAAGGTGCCGTAGGAATCTGCGAAGGGAAAAAACCCATCTGAATCTTAAGACGTGTCGCTTTCTCGATAGTTTCTATACCCTTTTGATATGAGTGCATAGGCTTAAGGCCATATATTTTAGGAGGATCTTTCGGCAACTGATGAATACCTCGCAATGTACGGAGCATCTCCAACTTTTTAAGAACATCTACAGTAACCCCGTAAACATGGTTCGGACTCTTTTTCAAAGATGAGGGCGGGTATTGCACCAGAGGTTCTTCAAGCGAAAAGTCGGGAAGAAGTCGCTTGGCATACTCTATGTTTTGAACAACATCTGAAGGTGTTTTATCACTCTCAGGCATAACTATCTTGAAGTAACGCTCCACACCGAGCCTATACTTGATACGCTGAAGCTCGGCAATATTATATTGGAGCATATCGTATACTTCAGTCGGAGTTATGACACGGCGTGGAGCTTCCGGTACATCCGCTGGATCTATCCACAACTTTTTCTGTCCGGACGAGACCTTTTGCAAAAAGTCGATAGCTGCATAAAGAGCATGGTTTGGATGCTGTCCTTCTATGCGTTCAGGCTTAGGAGCATCACTATAATCGTTTTGACTGTTTCGCAAAAAACGGGAGATATTCACTACCTTCTGACTCAGAGCGAAGACATCGGTAGGCGTATACCCTTGTACACCGAGCAATGCATCGAATCCCAAAGAGATACTCCAAAGAAGTCTGTAAACGTCACTGGGACTCTTTCCATCGAATTTTTTACGCTTCAGCTTTTCCAAAAACCCTTTATCGTCAATAAATACCCGAACCTCTCCGTCGAGCCTCTTTACCAGGTCGTATACATCTTGAGGCGTAACCTCCCTTGGAGGATAGGGAGGAATTGTAATAGGGCCAAAATTATGATTTATACGATATCTATTGATTTTACCGAGAATCTCCAAAGCCTTCTGAATCACGTGTCGAGGGCGCTTGTTCTGCTGTAGTCCCACATCAGGGAAAGGCTCTTTCACACCGCTTTTTTCCCTAAGATAAGCTACTTCATCTTTCAACAAAGTTGCGTAAGCGTATACATCGTTCGGGGTCTTTATCGGGATTTTAGCCCATAAAGAGCCTCCTACAAACAAAAATATCAAAATTAATCGTCTCATCTGATGCCTTGTTTACCTGATTGATTATGAAAGTTATCGGCGAAAGTGAGAATAAATTGATACTAGTATGCAGAACAATATCAAACCCATAAATATACCTAATATAATGGCAGGTTATATTACTTCGGAAGTTTTTTAGAAGTGTAAAAAACCGATTTTTTAAAAATATCGGTTCTGTTTAGACAATAGGAGTCTGCGATGGTTTGATTTATATAAAGTTGAATTTCCTGCAGTTGGTCTTTGTCTCTAAACCAACCCCAGCTCGGCAAGAATAGGCTCAAGTTCGGCAAACTTCTCTATAAGGGCCTCTATCAAAGAGCCGAAAGCTTTATCCTCTTTGTACCACTCCTCTATATGAGCCAAAGCGTTGCTCTTTTGCTCCTGAGTCAATTTTTCGGAACTCTTTATAGCCTCTTTTATAGCTTCCAATTTTTCGTGATCTTTATGGTGCGGCATACCAAATCCTTTCAATATTATTTTAATATAGAATTGTTTACAAACAAAACATTATATCAAACCAAGTAGTGCAACCAATAGAACCGGAGGAGTCACTATGAGCCCCACCCTCATATACTCTCCCCACCCGATTTTGACCCCTTTTTTAGCCAGAACATGCAGCCAAAGAAGAGTTGCAAGAGAGCCTATCGGGGTCATTTTCGGCCCCAGGTTACAACCTATAATATTTGCATAAGCCAAAAAGGTGTCTCCCGTTTTCTCTATAGCTATATCCATAACCATAACGGTCGGCATATTGTTCATAACGGAACTCAGGATAGCCGAGAGAAACCCCGTCCCTATTACATATGCTTCGCTGCCGTAACTCTTCATATACAAAAGCCAATGCGCTATCTCATCGGTCAAACCTCCGTTTTTAAGCCCAAATACCACTACATAGAGCCCTATGGAAAACCATACTACCTGCCAAGGAGCCGTCTTTATGGTCATTATAGGTTTTACGGCGCGATGTTTTGAAGCTATCCACAGAAAGAGAAGCGCACCGCCGAGCGCAAAAAGAGATACGGGTAGATCGAAAGCGTCACCTATGAAGTAGCCGGCCAGAAGTGCACCGAGAAACCACCAGCTTATTTTGAACATCTTTTCGTTTTTGATGACGCTTTTTGCTTCAGGCAGAGACTCTATATCTACCCTTTTCGGTATCGCTTTTCTGAAAAAGAGCCATAAAACGGCGATAGAAGCTGCAATGGAGAGCAAATTTGGCCAGAACATCTCTTTCAGGTACTCGAAAAAGCCTATGTCGAAGTAGCCGGCGGTTACGATGTTCGTGAGGTTGGAAATGACGAGCGGGTTGGAGGCGCTGTCGCCTATGAAGCCACCTGCCATCAAAAAGGCGAAGATCGCTTTCGGGTCCATCTTGAGATACCTCATCTTCGCCAAAACGATAGGAGTCAGAATGAGTGCAGCACCGTCGTTGGCGAAAAATGCCGCTACCAAAGCTCCAAGAAGCAGAATATTTACAAACATCAAATGGCCGCTTCCTAGACTGAGCTTTGTCATCTTTATGGCTGCCCACTCGAAAAAGCCTATCTCATCAAGAGCCATCGAGAGGAGTATTATTCCGATGAAAGCGAGTGTGGCATCCCACACTATGGAGGTGACCTCCACAACGTCAGAAACAGAGACTACGCCAAGCAGAAGCGCTACCAGTGCGCCCGCGACGGCGGATGTGCCTATCTGAAGCCCTTTGGGCTGCCAAATAATAAAAATTAGGGTAACTACAAATATCGATAAGGGGAGTGCCATCTTAAGAGTTCAACACTTTCGATCTTTTAAGGGCCTCCTCTATCTCCTCCTTTGCCACATCGCCCGTAAGCTCAAGGGTAACTTCACCATCTTCCCCTTTTACCTCCATATTTTCCACTCTGCTCTTTACATCAGAGCTCATGCATTCGCACTCTCCGGTAGCGCAGTTTTGCACCATCTTTACGATCTTCTCCACCTTAACCTCTCCCATAAACTCTATCTTGACTCCATTTTTAGTAACTTTGACCTCTTTTTTCACGACAACTCCTTCTCTATAAGCGGTATCAACTCTTTTTCTATCGATTCGGCCGTATTTTTGAAAGCCTCAAACTCTTTACCGTCAGGATCTTCAAAGCCCAGGTGTACCGTTTTAGCCCCGCCCCAAAAAATGGGACAAGACTCTTTTGCATTGTCGCAGACTGTCACGACAAGATCGAACGGCCCCTCTTTCGTTATCTCATCGATACTTTTCGAGTAGTAGGAGTCTCTCCATGCTCCCATACTTTCAAGCACCTTTTTGGCATTTGGGTTTACTCTCCCGCTCGGTCTGCTTCCGGCACTGAAAGCGACTACCCCTTTTGGGCCAAGTTTCTTGTTCACAAGCGCCTCACCGATTATGGAGCGGCAACTGTTTCCCGTACACAAAATCAATACTCTTTTCATATTTCACACTCTTTAGATATTTTTTCAAGTTCCGGCAGTTTCAGAGGCATGGTGCGTATCTCCTTTAAAGCCTCCATTCTGAAGCGATCCATAGGGGCTCTGATGGCGTAGTATGTCCATCTGCCGCTCCTTTGCGCTCTCAAAAACCCTGCATCTTTGAGAATTTTAAGATGCCTCGATAGCCTCGATTGGGTCATCTTGAAAGATGCTTCTAGATCACAAACGCATAGAGGGCCGTAAAGCTCTATGAATTTGAGAAGCTTCACGCGCGTCTCGTCGTAGAGAGCACCGACGGTTTTGAGAAAATCCTCCATCGCTTCCATGAGGCACTCCGATATTGAGATTTGAAATAGTAGCGTATTTGTTTGCATATATCAAGATATATTGATATATAAATTTATGCGGTAGGCAGTTGACTTCGACGAGCCGGTTATCTCACCGACCGATAATGAAGTAGTCGGCTCCCTGCCTGCTGAGAACGTGAATGTCGTGCTCTTCATCTATGCCGTGCAGCAGCAGTTTCACTCCGAAACTCTTCAAAATAGGAGTCATAGAGTCTCTGAAAGAGTCGCTCATATCGACAAACTGACCGACATACATCTTCACATACTCCGGCCTGGCCCTCTTGAGCAGCTCTACCGTATCTTTGTCGGCATCGAAACGGCTTACGGCAAAAGAGATCTTTTCTCGGTGCAGCTCCTCCGTTATCTTTTTCAATGTAGATGAGTCTATCTTTGAAAGATCGCTCTCCGGAATCTCTATGATCAGCTCGACTCCCCTCTTTTTCAGACGATCGAGATTCTCTTTCACCTTTTCGAACATTCTCGGGTTTGAAAGGCATGTCAGAGGGTACTCCACAGCTATCCTGTCATTTTGCAAAATCGGGACCGAATCGAGATAATCGAGCGTATACTCTATATATCTTGGAAAAAGGTCGTGCAGCAGAAGCATCGAGAGGTACGTACCGTAGGGAATCCTCTTTCCATCCGGTGTTACAAGGTCGAAGGTCACGGAAGCAAAAAGTTTATGCCTATTTATAGCGTGCACATCTTCCCATACCGGCTCCATACGCCCCTCTTTCAAAGAGCTCTCTATGAGCTCTCTCCACGCCACTTTGCTCATAGGCAAAGAGCGCTCCCGTTTCGCTACCACTATGGCATCGCCGCTTTTGTAGAGCGCTTCGTTTAGAGCCAAATCGACCGTGGAGAGCACCTGACCTATAGGCTCTTTATGTTCGTAAGCCGCTACGGCAGCATCAGCAAAGAGCGATTTTGCCACCTCTTCGTACCTCTTCTCTATCATCTTTCTAATATCTTCGACCAGAGTTTTGGCAATGGTTTGAGCATCTTCGGTATCGTATGAAGGTAGAAGCAGAACAAACTCGGTACCTGAGACTCTGAAGCAGGCGGCATCGTCGATATCTTCGATATCCTGCGACAAGATTGCCGCGACATCTTTGTAGATCATATCGACTCTGTCAAAACCTATTATCTTGTTCGCCTCCTGAACGTCTGCGAGCCTGACGGCCAGCAAAACTCCCCATGCCCTGTTGTCTTCGGCGTGTGAGTACTCTTCATATTTGACCATGAAGAAGCGTCGGTTTCCTACTTTCGTTAAAGGGTCCAGATACTCTAGTTCCCTGTTTTTTTCCATAACGGAAGAGAGAGTCTCGTGCCCCTTTTTCATTCGGCTCACCATCTGGTTCATGGCCATAGTTACATGTTTCAACTCTTCGGTGGAGGGAAGTTCGTTTTGCAGCAAGAACCGGTTGTGCAGTACCCCTTCGGCCTGCTTTATAACCGTCTTTAGAGGCTCCATTATCATACGCAGAAGTACATATATGAAAAGTGCTCCTATGGCACCGCCAACTATAAATATGATAAGAATCTTTTTGAAAAAGTCGTAGAGATAGTTCAGAGCGTCACTCTTATCGGCCTCTACGCTCAAAACTCCTATCGTACGCCAATTGTCGAAAATTTCAGATACAGCCGTATCGTTCGAGAGGTCTGCAATCTCTTCAAACCACCCGGGAACTTCCGTTTCGACTTCCCGACTCTTTGTAAAAAGTATATTTCCGTACTGATCGTATAGGGTTATCTCTCTTATTCTGCCGCTTTTTACTACGGCATCGGCAATCACCGACATAGCTGCGACATTTCCTCCTGCTTTGGACATCATAAGACTCAAAGAGGTTGCCGTCTCTTGAGCGGTGGTGTAGAGTTCATTTTGAATGTAGTGTCTGCTATCTATGAAACCGATACCCAGCACGGTCCCAAGAACCAGTAGAAGTATAATGGAGAAAATTGCGTTAATCTGCCTGAAGAGCGTCACTCTCTATTCCTTTTTCACAACCTGTCTACTCTATGACTTGTTCATAACTCTCCCCTCTTTCCATGTCCCTGTAAGCCCATTTGCCCGAAATTATAGCGAAGAAGTATAAAATGGGTGTAAAAGGTTATTTAATATGCTTAAAAGTGCAATAATATTTCATAAATTTCTGTGGTATACTCAGAGATATAAACCCAAAGGAGTCGAAATGTTTAAAACCCTACTGGCAGCACTTATAGCCTGCACGGCGATCCTATTTCCCGCCAACATATCGGCTGCACCTATTGCGGCGGCGCCACACATTCATAAAAATGTAAAAAAGAGTTCTCCCTTTCTTATAACTTCCGGCCTTCCACACTATACGATGATCTTGAAAAAGAGGTGGGATGACCCGAAACTGGCTCTTACGCCCGATCAGAAAAAGAGGCTTCTTAAGATCAGGAAAGCTACTTTGGCAAGCGTGATGCCTCTAAAAAGAGAGGTAATGAAGCTTCAAAAAAAGATCGTAAAAGCTGCAATGAAGGGAGCGAAACCGGAAAGTTTGAGTAACGATGTAGAGAAAGTAGCGAAACTGAAGGCAGAAGCCACCAAAACCCACCTAAAATGCATTTACGACACGAGAAAAGTACTTACGCCAAAGCAGCTGAAGTACCTGCACGGCACAATCTTGAAAAAGAGGGGCAACTCCTAACCGACATTACGCCGGGCTACGCCCGGTTAACGTCCGCTTAACACCCCTTCGATAAGATTAGCCTTATGAAAAAAGTTCTAAAGCCTATCATAGTAGTCGTACTCTTCATTGGTGCAATTTCTGCAATCGTACTTATGCAAGCAAAAAAGCCTCACCCACAAATCGTGTTGACCGGCAACAGCGATCAAAAAGCGATAGAGATATTTCCTCACGCCTACCAGTGCAGCAAGTGCAAGATGGATATCATAGATACCAAGTACGGTGCACAACTTGCACAATCCAATGGAAAAACCATATTCTTCGACGATATCGGCTGCCTCGCATTATGGCTTTCAGAGCATCCAAAGCTTAAAAGCGAAAAGATTTGGGTTTATGCTCAGGATACGAAAAGATGGATCGATGCAAAAAGTGCCCACTACTCAACGTCGGAAAAGACGCCGATGCATTACGGCTTTGGTGCATACGAACAAAAAATAGAGAAGAGTATAGACTTCGACGAAGTCGTAAATCGTATGAAAGATGGCAGACACATGGCCAATCCCGAATATGCCAAAAAGATAAGAGAGAATTGATGGATACCGTCAACCTGCTCTCTATAGCCACAATCGCTTTTCTCGGAGCGTTCGGGCACTGCATAGGAATGTGCGGCGGAATAGTGCTTGCATATACCGGGGCGAAAGTAAAGCCGGAGTGGAGCGGCGTACATCAGAGCACGGTTCACCTTGCATACTCTTTTGGGCGCATAACGACATACACGGTTCTTGGAGCACTTTTTGGTTACCTCGGAAGCGTCGCTACTTTCAGCAGTTACACGGTGGCGGCTCTTTTCATATTCGCCGGTGTCGTTATGGTGCTTACCGGTCTTTCTATAATGGGTAAAATGAAGTTTCTTACCCTCATAGAACACTCCATCATGAAAAGCTCCTGGTATCAAAAAAGCTTCAAAGCGCTTATGGATGAGAGCTCGATTTTCAGCTTCTATCTGCTTGGAATGATAAACGGCCTGCTTCCATGCGGGTTCGTATACTTCTTCGCCGTTACGGCGGCAAGTACGTTAAGCCCTCTATGGGGTGCCTTGGTAATGTTCATCTTTGGACTCAGCACCGTACCGGCACTTTTTAGCCTCGGGTTTTTTACAGGCCTGTTACAAAGAGGGAACATTCGCAAAGCCATGATAACTCTTGCCTCGATTGCGGTTATAGTGTATGGTTTTTTTATGATCTACGATGGCGTGAAGTTCATACAAAATCCAGACAAAAGTCTTCTTCACTGCTGCGACTGATTCCAACTAACCGTTTATATATCTTTATAACACTCAACCTTGAAGCCATGTTGCCGATATTCTCAACATAATCCTACGGGAAAAATGAGTTTAAGGAGAGATATATGGCAAACGGAAGATATAGTATAAGTTTCCCTACACCAAAGCCTCTATTTATGGGAACTGCGGCGGCTTTGTTGTGCACTTTAACTCTAAATGCCGGGAATTGGGCCGATAGAATAGGTCTTAGCGGCTTTGCAACGGCAAAATATCAGCAGTTGGATGAAGATAATTTTTTCAATGGAGGAAACGGTGAAGGTGTCGGGAAAGATGGATCTTGGTACAACACAAAACTTGGTATCAATATAACCGCACCCGTAGATGAAAAAGTCTCCGTGGCGGCCCAACTCTTCGCTACACATGAAGATGATTTCAATATGGTTCTCGACTGGGGCTTCATCTCATACTCACTTACGGATGAAGTATCTCTTCGCGCCGGAAAGATAAAGTTTCCCGTCGGTATAGTCAATGAATATATAGATGTTGGAAACACCTATCCATGGATCAACCCACCGGAACTCTTCTATACTGAGCTAGCGGCCGGTCCCAACGTGACAAGAGAAGCCTATACCGGAGCGAGCGCTCTGTGGGAGACAGATGCTGGAGAAACTGAGATAGGTATAGATCTGTTTGGAGGAGAGATTGGACTCGAATCTATGAATCTAAAAAAGCTTCTCGGTATGAAAATTCGCCTCGACTGGAACGATATCGTCGCTTTTCAAGCCACTTATTATCGAGGGACGATGCGAGATACGGCGATGGCAGCGATGGAAGGGAAAATTCACAGCAACATCGCACTCGGCTTAAATTTCGACTGGAACGATCTCATTGGATATGCCGAATGGGCTAAAACAGATATGGAACTTGAAGCGATGAATGGAACGAGCTGGTATGCAACTCTGGGATACCAGATGGATGAATGGCTACCGCACCTTACTTTTCAACACTTTTCAAAAGGGAAAGATAGTGCAACTCCGCAGGAGCAGGAGATGGTTACCGCAGGAGTTCGTTACGATCTCTCCGACAATTCCGATCTAAAAGTCGAATATAGCAGGATAAAGACCAAAAAAGGCAAAGGTCTCTTCGCAAATACTCCCGCCGACGATACGGCCGGAAGATTCGGTATAGCCGTAGATGTAGTATTTTAGGAGGTTTGTAGCATGAAAAATAGTAAACAAAGAACCTTATCGACTCTCTTTTTTATACTTCTAGTCACCGCCTACAGTTCACTTACGGCCGATATTGCAGTGATAACAAACAAAACTGCGAAGTTCGACTCTTTAAGTGCCAAAGAGGTAAAATCTATTTTCCTCCAAAAAAGTAAAACTTTACCTGATGGAAGCTATGCCATAGTGGGTGACCAGCCAAGTAGCAGCACTGTAAGAAAAGAGTTCAACAAGAAGATTTTGAAAAAGAGTTCCAAAAAACTCAAAAGGTATTGGTCAAAACTTCTATTTTCCGGCAAAGGTGTACCTCCAAAAGTGATTGGAAACGACGAGGATATGAAAAAGTGGGTGGCAAGCACACCTAACAGTCTCGGGTATATAGATATAGAGTCGCTGGATGATTCCGTAAAGGCTGTTTTGAAAAAGTAGACTGTTTTTGCGTAAGCAAGATGGAGAGATAAAACGGCAGACAGGATAAGATTATGATTAAATGGTTCAAGTCACTTTCAATAAATATCAAGATTATGCTTATCGGTGCGGTAGGCATTACCGGTATGTTGCTAAATATAGGATTTGGCTACATTATGGCTTCAAAAAACGAAACCAGGCTTACAACTTTGCGAGATGCAAAATATCCGGTTATGGAACGTACCGATGCCAACGTAGCCCGCATGGTCAGAATTAAAGATCTTCTTGGAACTGCCGTCTATACCGAAGATGAGGATTTGGTTAACGAAACTACGGATGACCTGGCTAAAAAGATCTATCAAGCATTCAACGAAATTTCAAAAATCGAACCTCGTCAGGCGCAGAAAATGGAAGTGTTGAAAAACTCCTTCAAAAACTATTACGATACGGCTAGAGCCATAACTCTCGGTCTCATCAACGGTGAGATACCTGAGTCACAAAAACAGGAAGCTTCTTTGAAGATGATTAGTGCGATGAACGACTTCGAAACAAAGATGAGAAAATATAGAGAGAATGAATACAACTCTTTTATTGCAACCATAAACGACACGGTGAAGGCTTTCGAAAGAGGAAACGATCTTAACCTTACAGTCGGCATCTCTCTAACACTTATTCTGATAGGTTCTATATTGATAGTCGGACGTTTGATAAACGGCAGTATTTACCAAGTAGCAGCCTCCTTGGGAGAGATTGCCAAAGGGGAAGGAGACCTTACGAGGCGCCTTGCAACACCTAGTAGAGACGTAATCGGTATGCTGGTTGAGAATTTCAATATTTTTATAGGAAAACTTCACAATATTATTACAGATATTACCGGCTCTACGGAGAAGCTATCAGCCTTTGCGGAAGAGATGACGGAGATTTCAAGAAAAAGCAAAGAAAGCGCTTATGAGCAGAAGGTAAGGACGGATGACGTAGCACTCTCTATAGACTCCATAAACGAATCTATAAATGAAGTGGCGAAAAATGCTAAAAGTGCGGCGGAAGCTGCTAAAAATGCCAGTTTGGAAGCTCGTAACGGATCAGATGTAGTTGAAAATACGATTGAGGTTATAAACGGTCTCGCAAAAGAAGTGGAGGATGCTACCGACGTCATTAGAGCCTTAAAAGAGGAGAGTGAGAATATCGGTAAGGTTCTTGAAGTGATAGGAGATATTTCCGAACAGACAAATCTTCTTGCACTAAATGCCGCTATAGAAGCTGCACGCGCGGGAGAACATGGCCGGGGATTCGCGGTTGTAGCCGACGAAGTAAGAATTCTAGCTTCGAAAACTCAAGATTCTACAAGGGAGATACGTGCCGTCATAGAGGTTTTACAATCTGGTGCACATCAAGCAGCGGAGGTTATGGACAAAAGCCGTCAAAAAGCTGCTTTAAGCGTAGAAGAGGCTGCAAAAGCAGGGGACTCTTTAAAAAAGATTACCAGTTCGGTAACCACAATAAGCACAATGAACAAACAGATATCGGAAGCTGCAGAGGAGCAAGGCAGAGTAGTAAGTGAAATCAACAGGAATATCCTCACTATCAAAAAGATTAGCGAAGAGACGGCCACCGGCGCTAAAAGTACAGAGTCTGCAGGTAAGAGGATGGCTGAACTTACCACACATCTAAAAGATCTAGTAGGGAGGTTTAAGGTATAGCGAAAACTCCTTTAGGAGTTTCCGCCAAATAAGTTTTTACTTCAGGTCAGGTTTTGGAGTGGCGTTTGTACTTGCCGGAAGCATCGGGTAGCGAACATAAGGCTTTTTGCCCGTAAGTGAACCGAAGAATGCTTCTATCTTTTTGGCCTCTTTGTCGCTTATTTTTACACCAAGCTGCGTTTCACCCATAATTTTTATAGCCTCTTTTATATCCCATACCGCACCGTTGTGGAAGTATGGACGAGTCTCGAGAATGTTTCTAAGAGTCGGAACTTTTACCATACCGTTTTTGTCACCCTTGAAATCGCCTATGTTTGCATACTTATATTTACCGACTGCAGGGAACGGCTGCATGGAGCCTCCAAGCGCAACGCCCGTATGGCAGCTGACACAACCTTTATCTATGAAAACTTTCAATCCCTCTTTCTCCTCTTTGCTAAGAGCCTTGTCGCAACCCGCAAGGTATTTGTCATATCTTGAAGGTGTCACGAGAGTTCTTTCGAAGATCGCAATAACATCGGCTACATCTTTGAAGGTCGGCTTCATATTTGGATCGTCATACGCCTTCTTGAACTCTTTTACATACTCGGGAATAGAGTTTATAACCTTTTCGACATGCTCTTTTGTTGCCGCCATCTCGGGAGCT
>JALSPH010000031.1 GCA_026986055.1 Campylobacterales bacterium | reverse complement strand
ATCCATGGCTTTCGTACATCTCCCCTTCGGGAATAGAGAGAGGGTCATATTTTCAAGTATATGCCGCGGTTCAAAATGAGAACATCTTTACGGACGAGTGGAGGAATTATGCCGGGTACAAAAAGGTGATTCAGACCTTCAAGAGAACGGAGTATCCGAGACGCTTGAAGCCAATCGATATCTACTACCACTTCTACTCCGCCTCGAAAAAGGCTTCCATAGAAGCACTTAAGAGCGTATATGAGTGGAGCCTCTCTCAAAAAGTGATACCTCTTTACACCTCTGAGTGGATAAGAAAAGTTTTGGATTTCAGAGAGATATCCATAGCTAAAAGCGGAGATAGCTGGATGGTTTACGGAAGGGGCGATCTAAAGAGTCTGAGGCTACCCTACCCACCATCGATCAAGGAGTCGAAAGGGGTGCTCGGTTACAAGAAAAGAGAGGATTTTTTCTATGTTCACCTGGATGGTTCAAAATATCATCGGATCTCATTGAAACGCGATGGAAAAGAGTCGGGCTATATCGTCGAGTCCAACGCTTTGGTAAAAAGAGACTCAAACGGGATATGGTCCTTCGAGGGAGCTCTTCCTCTTGAAGCGAAGATCTACACCCCCTCGGAGTGCAGGCTTGTAGGTGATTTGAAGAGAGTGAACGTTTCATTCAAAGATGGTGTTTCGACCATAAAAGGTGCCGAGAGGGGCAGCTACGCTTTTGGGGTAGAGTGTGATGAAAATGAATAGGCTTTTTCAGACAAAGCTCTTCTTGCCATTCGAGATAGTCGGTTTCGCACTTATCGTAATCTCCGTTTTATGGCTGCTTTTTCCCCAAAACAGGTTCGAAGAGCTCTTGAAAAAGGAGAAGGGAAACGATCTTCTTATAGTGCAGTATCTGGAAAATATATCGAAAAAAGAGAGGCTAGATAGAGAGCTTTATGAAACTTTACTAGAAAAATACTCCTCTTTGGGCTTTGTAGACAAAGCTTTAAGAGAGTTGAGTGAAAACGGAAGCTTGTACTTTGGTCAAAAAGAGTTGCTGCAAAGAGAGTATGATCTTTTGAAGAAAAAGTACTTCCTATCTTCCAAAGATAGTAAAAAAATTGTTAAAAAGAGAGTCAAAAAGAGTCTCGAGGCGTTGGTGCAGAAAGAGGATAGGTGGGAAAGTCTGCTTGGGTACTATAAAGATGCGGTGTCGTTCTCTTTTTTCGATGTGGCGAGGAGTATAGTAAAAAGGGGAATAGAGCTCTATCCATCAAATATTGAGTGGTACAAAAAAGGGGTCTACCTCTCCAAAGCGGCCGGCTCTTTCAACGATATGGAGTTCTATCTTTCGCGCTTGATAAAGCTGGACCCCGCAAACAGAATCTCATACCTTCTGCAAAAAGGGGAGATGGAGGCCGCTTTTGGAAAATATGCACAAGCCTCCGAAACATATTTGCAGCTCTCAAAAGAGGAGAAAGAGCGAAGAGTCGAGTGGCTTGAAAAGAGCGCTCTCTATGCCAAGTACGCCAAAATGTACAAAAAGAGTGCAAAAAGGTATCTGGAAGCGATGAGGTATGCAGGCAGCTACAAAGAGAAGAAGAGAGTGTTCCTTTTAGCCATAGAGGCGCTTAGATGGGGAGGGTACGACAAAAGAGCCGCCATGTTGGTAAAAAGATATATGAACTATTTCATAGGCGATGAGAGTGTCGCCAAAGTGATGCTGCAGACAGCTTTGGCCGCAGGGGATTTGAAGCTGGCTCACAAGATCTCTTTAGGTTTGATGGAGAGAATAAAATGAGGATTTTTGTTCAGCTTTTGATAGTGGCTACGTTTTCACTCAGCCTTAACGGGTCCGATGCCTATGAGCTTGCTATCGAGTCGATGGTTTACAACAAAGATATAAAAAATGCCTACAAACTCTCCAAAAAGCTTGTGAAAAAGAGCCCGGGCAATATCACCTACAGGAAGTGGGCGGCAAAACTCGCTCTATGGAACGGCGACTCGAAGGAGGCGTTGAGGGAGTATTACAGACTCTATAAAATGACCGGAAAAGAGAGTTTCGCTAAAGAGGCTTTGAAGCTTTCGCTTGGGCTTGGCGAGTATGATGTGAGTATAGATATCTTGCAAAATAGATTGAAAAAAGGGGCAGATAGAGAGAGTCTGAAACTGTTGGTCGATATGCTGGAGTATAGGGGCGATTTAGATGAAGCGATAGATATTTTGGAGAAGAAGAGCTATCTATACGATAAGAAGAGCTACTACGAAAAGCTCTTTGAACTCTATATGCTCGCTCAACGCCCAAAAGATGTCGAGAGGATCGGCGGGATATATTTGAAAGAGTACGGGAAGCTGCCTACCAAAGTGGCACTATATCTCTCGAAACACTATTTGGGAAAGGGGAAGGTCAAAAGATCTTACGAAACTCTTCTTAAAGCGGATAGCGAGAGTGACTACTATTTGCAAAGAGTCGTCGAGTTTTCAATCTATATGCAAGATAGAGATCGCCTTAAAAGATCTCTGGAGGAGCTTCTTTCGAGGGGGATAGAGTCTGAATGGTACTACGCCAATTTGATAAAACTCTACATCGAAGATGGCAGATACTCAAAAGCTTTGCAGCTTGCAAAAAGAGGTGTATTGAAATATCGGACATCTTCGATGTTCTATCTATATAGCCGTGCGCTGAATCGAACGAAAGAGTGGAGAGAAGAGGAGGCCTTTTTGAATGGGCTAAAAGATACCGAAATATCGAAAAGCCCATATTATTGGGCAATTTTGGCTAGACTCTACACTCTCTCAAAAAAATTCGACAAGGCAAAAGAGGCCTATTCGGAGGCGTTGGGTATTGCAGGTTACGAGAAAGAGTTCGTAGATGGGTATATTTGGCTTCTGATAGACACCAAAGATATCGACGGTTTGAAAAGAGCTTTAAGAGATCCAAACATAAAAGAAGAGATGGATGAGAGGCTCCTTCTTGCTGCTTATATATCTACGAAAGAGGATGAGAAGGCTTTGAGGATTCTGCAACCTTTAGTCGAAAGGGAGCCTAAGAACTACAATCTTCTGCTGCTCTACTCCGATATGCTCTACACGGTAGGCAGGTTTCAAGAGTCCAAAAAACGGAGGTTCGAAGCGTATACGATAATGAGAGGCATCTACTCCAAAAATAGAGACTCCATCAAAAATAGAGAGTTTCTTCAAGACTATCTTCGCCTCTCGTTCTACTACGAGCCGTACTCCAAGATAGAGAAGCTTCTCGAGTATGCCGAGAGTCGCTACCCCGACTCTTTTTACAAATCGGCATATTTGAACTTCACTCTCATGAACGGCAGTTACGATACGGCCCGATTTTATTTAAATAGACTCAAGGTTTCGAGATGATAAAAGCTATTGTCGCCATTTTCATATTTACAATTACTCTTTACGCATCGCAAAGGGTCTACTCCATACAGCTGCTTACTTCAAACGACCCGAAGGCGCTGGAAAAAGTATATGAGAAGTTGCCAAAAAAGATAAGAGATAGATCCGTTATCTATGTCACCGATTCGGGCAGATACACGATAAGATATCTTCTTTCGTCCAAAGCTACCCCTCTGAAAAAGATTGCCAAAGAGTTGAGGGTGGAGACTCTTAAAACCCGCTACTGGGTAGTCAACACCGATCCGAAAAAAGCCAAAGAGCTCTTTTTGCAAAAGTTAAGGTATCTCCGTGAAAGAGGAAAAGCTGAAGAGGCAAAAGATATAGAGACCATTTTAAAAAGGGTTTTCCCGAATCTGGAGTTTGCATCGAAAAAGAGGCCAAAACAGGCCTCAAAGATCAAAGAGAGCAAGAAGAGGGAAAAAGAGCCTAAAGAGGAGCAGAAGGGTAAAAAGCCTCAGATCGTAAAACCAAAGAGCATAGAAGCGGAAAAGGTTGTCGAGGAGAAAGCGAAAGAGCGGAAGAGAGTTGACAAAAAAAGCGAAAAAGAGTTTGTGCCGGAGCCTTGGATGCTTCTGAACGCCGCTTTGAACCAGAACGATCTTCAAGAGATAGAGAGGCTTCTTAAGAGGTATGAAGGGGTGCTGCCGCACAGGGATGAAGTGGATGCTCTCTTTAAACTTCAGCGCTATGCCAAAGCGAAAGAGAGCGCATTTTCCTACATGAGCAGGTTTGGATACGACTACTACCTGTACAAGCAGTTTTTGGACCTGGTATCCATGGATACATCCAGGGCTGAAGGGGAGGTCAGCTATATAGACAGAGGGGTGCTGCAGTATCTTGCGAACACTCTGAAGTATGTGGACGAGATTAGTCAGAAGAGATACCTTTTTGCGGGTATGGAGGTGTTGAGCACCCAAGGGTACGACAACAATGACTTGAAGAGCATTCCGGACAATCTAAAAGGGTTCTATATAGGGTACAAAGAGCTTTTGGAGAGAGGATATTATAAAGTTGCAGCAGGTGCAAAAAACTATCTGGATACATTTTTTCAACTCTCATTCGAATATTTTCACCGTACAAGCCAGAGGCTCGAAAACAGGGTCAGGCTCGCTTTAGGCGACGATGCTCCGGAGAGCTCCGCTCTTTTGGTTGCCGGAAAAAAGGATTTGGCGGAGCTTGAGTCCACATATAGCATCGATGGAAAAACGGCGGCTCAAATGGTACTTTCCCTTCAGCGCTACAAAGATCAAAATGGCAAGAGTGTAGGGAGCGGGAGTAGCGCTTCGCTGACGTTGACCAAAAAGTTGAGACTCTCCTATCCAGATTTTACGCTAAAAACATATATTCTCTCGAACAGCTACTCTACGAAAGATAGTGCGGGGCTGATAGAGAGCATAAGCGTACAGAAGCCGCCTTTCTTTCTGCCTCCTTCATATACTCAAGCCGGAGTAGGCTTTTTCTTCGGTTACGACCAGAAATAT
>JALSPH010000030.1 GCA_026986055.1 Campylobacterales bacterium | reverse complement strand
GAATCTATCCGACTCTTTCGATACGGCTCCGACATTCTGGTTGCATATCGCTTTGAAGCTGAACTCTTTCGAGATCTTTTTCACCCTATCGTCGTACTCTCCGTAAGGGTATGCGAAGAAGAGGGGCTTCGACCCGAGGCGCTTTTGCATCAGATCTACACCCTTTTTGAAATCCTCTCTCAGGTAGTCGTCGCTCTTTGAGACCATATGTGGGTGAGTGTGGGAGTGGAAGCCAACTTCGCCATATTTCATAGCCTCTCTTATCTGCTCCCAGGTCATATAGTCGGGGTATCTCTTTTCGGTAGCACCGGTATAGACGAAGAGGGTGAACGGGTAGCCGTACTCTTTGAATATGGGCAAACCGTTTTCGTAGAAGCTTTTGTAGCCGTCGTCTATGGTAAGCACGACCCAATTGTCGGGGATCTCATCTCCCTTTTCGAGCGCTTCGACGACTCTGCCGAGAGGAACGACTTCATAGCCTCTCTCTTTGAAGTAGTCGAACTGCTTTTTAAGAACATTTATGGATGTGTCGGTAGAGGGGTATCTGGTGTCTCCGAAGCGGTGGTATACGAAGATGTGGGCATCGGCCATAAGGGTGAGGGCCAGAAGCCACACCCCAAGAAGCAGACGCATTACTGCTCCGCCGGAGCCTGTGGAGCGGCAGGTGCCGAAGGTGCGCTTGGCAATGCGGGAGCGGCCGGAACTGCGCTTTCTGTTTTTATCGTGTCTACGACAGACTCGTTATGGCTCTTGTTGTAGAGATAACCGAGCGCGATCGTGTTGAAAACGAAAAGCAGCCCTACCGTAAACGTAGCCTTCACGAGAAAGCCTGCAGGGCCTTTCGCTCCGAAAACCGACTCGTTCGAGCCGCTGTAGGCTCCAAGCCCTATAGATGAGCTCTTCTGCAGAAGTACGAGCACGGTCAAAATAAGCGTCAAAACGATTTGAGTGACGAATAGTACGGTTGTCATCTGGTTAAATCCTTCATGAATCCCAATTTGTTTGTAAAGAGAGGCTAAAAACAGAGCCGAGCGGGTTTCAGCAAACCCTATTGCAAGTTTTGGGATAATTAGCGCGCTATTATATCCAAATTGAAAGTCAATATGCAACACCAAAAAGAGTTTTGCCGCTTTGCCGAGGTTTACGGCCGTTACAATCTTGTCCAGGAGAGGGTCGCACAAGCTCTTGCCAAAAGGGTGGAGGGAGGCTGCCGGCGCATCGTGGACATCGGGTGCGGCAGCGGCACTTTCTACAGGGCCTATGAACATCCGTTCATATCATATCTTGCGGTCGATATTTCCGAAGAGATGCTGGCCCTTCACCCCCAAAGAGCGGGAGTTGAAAAGATGGTAGGAGACTTCGACGACCCAGCGCTTTTTAAAAGGCTTTCAAAGCGCGACTTCGACCTTCTGGTCTCCTCGTCGGCTCTTCAGTGGAGTAAAGATCTCGACTTGACGATCGGGCGTATCGCCTCTTTGAAAAAGAGTACCGCCCTTGCAATCTTCACATCCGGAACCTTCGCCTCTTTGCATAAAGTTGCCGGTACCGAATCTCCCATAAGAAGCAGCGAGGAGACGGCGGGTATCTTAAAAAAGCATCTTGACGCAAAGATAGATATTTTAAAATATAAACTCTACTTCAAAGATACCCTTTCGATGCTTCGCTACATAAAGCGAAGCGGCGTAAGCGGAGGGGAGAGGAGACTTACGTATCTTCAGATAAAAAGGGTTCTTGAAAACTACCGCCTGCCGTATCTGGAGTTTGAAGTAGTTGTGGCGATCGGAAAGTAGTGTACGAATACTCTTGCATTTTTGAGGGTAAACTTCCCTTTTGAGTAGGGCTTTTTGAGAGAGATCCTATAGACCCTCCCTCTCTCCCACCTCTCCGGCAAAAGCAAAACCGCATCCAGGTCGTCAAGGTCGCAGTCGTCGTCTATCGTCACACCGTTTTCGTCATACCTTACCCAAAGAGCCAGAGTATCGTATTTCGCTTTTAGCTTCACCTCTTTGGTCTCGCCGACGACAAGCAGCAAAGATACGGGCCTGTACTCCTTGCACTCCTTGTAGCTTTGAATACAGCCGCCGGATATGTTGACTCTCACTATATCTCCAAAAACCGCTCTCTCGTAGAGCGTTTTCAGCTTTCTCTCTTTCTCTTTTTCAAGCTCGATTTGCGCCATTCTCTCTTCGTGCAGCATCTTTTGGCGCCGTAGCCTCTCTTCAGCATCGATCCTTGCCTGCTCTCTTTGAAGCTCCAGCCTCTTTTGAGCGGGAAGAGAGTTCCAAGTCTTTTCATCGAGCCCCATCGGGTATCTTGTAGCGCACCCCGTAAAGAGTAGAAGAGTGAACAAGAAAACTATTTTTGCCATCGAAAATCTCTTTTTGGATTTTATTTTTTGCCATTGTATAGCAAGTTTGCGTATAAATCGTGAATATTTTGACTTTTGTTAATAAAGTTTGATATGCGAAAATGGTATTATCCATTTTAATAGCAATGAATGTTACAGGATACTAAGCCGTTAAGCTTTATAGAAAGTTATGATCATGAATAGATGGAAGAAAGATTTAAAAAAGTGTGTAGAGATCAACTCCTATACCCACAACAAACATGGCGTGGAGAGAGTGGGAGAAGTTTTTGAAAAGTGGATTAAAGAGTTAGGATTTGAAGTAAAAAGGTTTGAGCGGGAGTTGATAGGTGACCACCTGCTTTTTCTTTCGCCGGTAAGCGGCAAAAGGGAGAGGATTCTTCTTCTCGGCCATCTTGATACGGTCTTTCCTCCCGGGGTTTTCGAGGAGTTCAGGGAGGATGAGGAGTGGGTCTACGGCCCGGGGGTTTGCGATATGAAAGGGGGAAACATAGTAGCCCTTGAAGCGTTGCGGCAACTCCATGAAGAGTTTGGCAAAATAGAAGATATCGACTTTCTGCTCGTAAGCGACGAAGAGACGGGAAGCGACGACTCCAAACAGCTGACCTCCGAGCTTGCGAAAGAGTATGATAAATGTTTCGTTTTCGAAGCGGCCGGAAAAAATATGGAGGTGGTAGTCGGCCGGAAAGGGATAGGAACTTTCGAGATAGCGATAGAGGGGAGAGCCTCTCATGCGGGAACGAGCTACGAAAAGGGGTGCGATGCGAACCTTGAGGCGGCACTGAAGCTTCAAAAACTGGTCTCTTTGACGGATCTTGAAAAGGGCTCGACGGTAAATGTGGGAAAGATCGAAGGGGGTGTGGGAGCCAATACCATAAGCCCCCACGCCAAGCTTCTTTTGGAGATCAGGTTTGCCGACAACAAAGAAAAAAAGAGGCTGATGAAGGGACTCGAAGAGATAGTGGAAGTCTCTTTTGTGGATGGTGCTACCTCACTTCTGGGAGGCTCGCTGCAGCGAGACGTAATGGAGCCGAACGCCTGGCAAAGAGAGCTCGTTGCGGCTATGGAGAAGATCGCCGGAGTTGAAATTTTGACAGAGCGCAGGGGCGGAGTGAGTGACGCCAACATAGTCGCTTCCGCAGGCGTCGTGACGATAGATGGGCTTGGGCCATACGGAGACGGAGACCATACACCCTCGGAGAGAGCGCTTAAAAGAAGTTTCGGTGAGCGGATAGAGCTCATGTCCAAAGTTTTGGCATATCACCAGAGAAAAGGAGAGATTTGTGGGTAAAAAGAGGAGAGTCGGCATATGGATGTATCGAAACGGCGGTGGAGAGAAGATCGAAAAAAAGCTTGTAAAGAAGCTTGAAGAAAGAGGTATAGAGACGATAACCGGGCTCAATCTGCGAGAGGCTTTCGTAAAGAGCAGCCATATCAGGTGCAATGGCATAAACATGGACAAACTCGACCTCTTTTTCAGCTATAATGCGGGTGAACAGACACAGTACCAGATGTACCTTTACAAAGCGCTCAACAGAATGATCCCGTGCATCAACAACTACGACTCTTTCGAGCTGACCGAAGACAAGTTCCAGACAAACTATCTTCTTAGAAACAGCGGCGTCAAGACTCCGGACTTCAGGCTATGCCACCGTGACGACTCGAAGCGGCTCAAAAAGTTCATTCAGAGCTGGAAGCAGATGGTCTACAAACCGACCGACGGCTGGGGAGGCGTCGGGTTGACAAAGATTGACAACGAAGCGACACTCGATACTCTTCTGCCCTTTTTGAACCAGATGGATCTTCGTTTCTTCTATGTCGAGAAGTTTATCGATTACGACCGTACCGACTACAGAGTCGACATTGTCGACGGAAAGTTTATCGGCTGCTACGGCAGGAAGGCTGCCGGAACCGATTGGCGCACCAACATAACAAGCGGCGGAAGCGTCTTTTTGCGCGAAGCGGAAGAGGAGGTGGTCGACCTTGCGAAAAGGGCCGCAAAGATAACGGGGCTTGAGATCGCGGGTGTTGACATAATATATGACAGAAAGAAGAGGGAGTTTTTGGTGCTGGAGGTCAACGGCATCCCCGCTTTTGCGACTCCCGAGCAGGAGAAGATGGGGCTTGACTTCAACGACAGGAAAATCGAGGCTATCGTAGAGCTGATAGATAGAAAAACGGCAACCAAACGGTAATCATAATTGAGTACTCTGAAAATTACTAAACCTCGTTCAGGCGAGATGAGATTTTTAGCGAAGCTAACGTTTGAAAACTACACTAAAAAGTGCGAACGCAAGCGCCCCTTCGGGGTTGAGCGCACTTTTTTCGCTAAGAGCGATCGTTTCGTTTTCAAACTAAAATCTCAAAGCCTTCGCTCGATTTGTAATTTTCAGAGGGTTTATGTTAGTAGAAAAAAAGAATGGAAAAGGATATAACAAATGGCGAAAAAAAGAAAGCTCCCAAAGATAGGGCTGCTCTATCTGGATTATGTGCTTAGGTTTTTCGACCGCTCCAACTTCAAAGGGTGGCCGGACA